>CAZHRP010000061.1:0-12067 GCA_964535055.1 uncultured Chthoniobacteraceae bacterium | reverse complement strand
CATACCGCCAGTCATCGGCATACAGCAGCAAAATATTCAAAGGTTGATCACTGCCTCTGGCCGCTGTGGAGCAGAACAAGCTGACCAAGATCATCAATACGGAAACTAATGAGAGATTAAGCATATGTTAATTTACCGAGTTACTATCACACGGCCATCGATGTGGAAGCTTTATAATTTATTGTGCGAAAAACATAGCATTTTTTGCTATGATTAGCAGCTTGATTAAACCAACTGTTAGCTTTGTTCATGTATTAAAATTGACAGAGAACAGCAAAGGCGTGAAGAGGGTATGCTCCCAGGACTTGCTTCGAGTTGCCGAATCGGTCGCTCTAGCAGGAGCCAGCCAGCATGCGTGCGGCCAGCGAATCCCTGTAATCCAGCATTCCTTTGTACGCGGCGACATCATCGGGCATCGTGCGAATGGTTTCGGCAAAATTTCTCCAGGCATCGGGATCCTCGCAGATTTCAGGGAAAGGAACTGGCTCAATCCGGATTCCCATCAAGATACCGCCAGATATTGACGTGAACAGTTGATGCTCAATTCTTAAATACAACTGCTCGAGCGCAGTGTTTGGGTTCGGGCGTGCAAGCTGAAGATCAGGATGATAATCGAGATCGTCAGACAGTGTGATACTCCAGTTGGCGCGCCGAAATGCTTTGCCCTCAGGGATGCCGCGTAAAAAGCGATCAATCTGCTGGCCGATACGTGCGTTTAATCGCGGCACAGTTGCGTGGATGGAATGTATAGATTTTCCAAGTGTGTGCTCCAGGCTCCAGGAGGATGGCATGCAGACACTGGCTGCTACCAGGGTAAGCGTTTCAGCATCGGCGAGCAGGATATCCGGCTCCAACTGCAGGCTGATCGTGCACAAGTCGTGGCTGCCAGCATTAGCTGCCGGTAATAATTGCCATGCTGACAGTAGAGTTCCCAAGTGCTCAATCAGTCTGCCTGCTCTGGGCAGTTCACCCAGATAGCGGGATGGTATGCTGCCGATACGCGATTTTTTATGTTCTAGAATCTGCTGGCGCTGAGTGGTCGGTGAAAAAAAATCATGAGCCTCAGCTGATCGCATTCGAAACGACCAATCAAAAGGAGTACCGTCGAACAGGCGATTCAAAACGGGTGCCGACGCTTCTATCAGTTACCCCTGATTGGGGAACAAAGCAGCCTTGCGGACATAGCTGCGTCCGAATCTCTGGATCGCATCATCCATGGAGAGACCGCCAGTCTGTAAGAGCTTGGCGCCCTCGGTATCCAATGCTGTCAAGGTGACCTCAGTAGCAAGAAATCCGGTTGGGATAGGGGTGTCGCCGACAAACGCGCCCTTCGCACCGAGTTTCACCAATTGATCGCTGGTGGTCCATTTTTCCGTATCATCGGCAGGATCAACATATAAAAACCTGACCTCAAATTTCACGACATTACCGACCAGGTAATTAGCTTCGGCAGTTGTGTTTGGCGTATCGGTGCCGCCGGCTGTCCAGTAGTCGTCTATCAAGTCTTCGACCCCCACTGCATTATTAAAAGTGTCCTCGGCATCGGCTACTGCGCGGTAAAGTGCGTACTCCGGTTCGCCGTCGGTAACTCCCAGAGGATCTTTGTATGCCAAGCGGTAGGAGATGGCTCGCATAGTACCCTGGTAGCCGTCTGGCTCTGTGTCCACTGCGGTACTGATCAGTGTTAACCACTGGCGGTCTTCATCTGCTGCTGTGCCGCTGTCAGCGTCGCCGGGGTCAGGGTCGACCTGCAGGCTCTGGCTGTCTGGAACACTGGTGATCGAGATGGCTTCGAGATCACGGATAATCATGTCCAGGGCGACGCCGGCATCACCCTCGGCCAAAGTCCCGCCGCGTATCGTCCGGTAGTTAGACAGGAAGGTCTGGGTAACAGTCAGCAGCAATGCGATGATTAAAATAGAAACACCGGTGGCGGTCAAAAGTTCAACCAGGGTGAACCCGCCGCTGCCACGTTTGTGTCTGCCATTAAATGAAAGATGTTTCTTCATGATCTGATTAACGTAAAGCAGTTACCGGTGCCGAATAAACGGGCCTTGCTGGCGGATCCAGTTCCCAGGGTCTCAACTCTGGATTAGCAACATTATACACTTCTGCCCGGAAAACCAGGTACGCGTGCTCATAATCATCAGCCTCGCCGGACACTACACTGGCAACCGGGTTGAGGTCTTCATCTAAGGTCAGCCTGATTTTTAACCAGTTGCTTTCCCGAGCGCTCTCGTAGTTGGTATCGGCATCATTGTAAGTATCTAAATTACTTTCATCGAGCCAAAGCGAACGTACGGATTTAGAGGAGGTATCTGGATCGCCATCAGCATTGGAACGGTATGTCGCATAAGCAAGGGCAGTACCATCCACGGCCCATTCAAAAATTGTGTCAAATGGTTGCCCATCTTCGAGGTACTGGTGCAGCGAGTCGATTGCCTGGATGGCGGCCCGGCGGTCGGTTACGGAACTATCGGCATCCAGCAAGGTTCCGAGCAAGCCGAGCAGGGTGACTACAGCAAAAGCAACAATACCCAGTGTGAGCGTAACTTCAGCCAGGGTGAAGCCTGACTGCCTCCACGGTTGGTTCTTTTGGTTGGTAGTATTCATGGTGCGGTAGTGCTGGTTGTAATTTGTCCCGGATCATCGAAAAATGTCAGTCGGCCGGCGCGCCGGATAATAAATCCATCGCGGCTGCTCAGCATTTGATCCGGGATGTTCAGGGTGCCATCAGATTCAAGGATGCCGGTGACGAATATGATTTTAGCCAGTTCGTTATTTCCGGAAGCATCGATTAGTCGTCCATTACCATCGAACTCATAATAGTAGGCGGTAGTAGCGGGCTTTTCATCATTTGGCGTAAAATCGAACTGCATTTCACCAAAGCCGCTCGAATATTCTTCAAAAAAGTAAGTGCCCTTGGGCAGCAATGTCGGCTTATCGGCCAGTTGCCATTCTGGAACATTCGAGTCGCTCCAGCCGTCTGAGTCGGTTTGTTCCAAGACTGTGATGCGGCGCAGGTACCACTCTGGATTATCTGCATCATAGTTGACATCAATTATAATTCTGGCTCCCTGGCCGAGTGTAGTTGCCTGGGAACGGGCGGCAAGGCACATACTGGAGGTTAAACTGACAGCGCCTTTTACCGATGCTCCTTGAGAAATCGAGCGCGCACCGATAAAGCCCAGGGCCGATAGCACACCGATGATCGCAATGACAGTCAGCAGCTCAACCAGCGTAAATGCTCGATCGGTTAAATCACACTTCGGCTGCTGGTTGCGGCGATGTTGAAATGCCACAGCCTGTCTATTCCATTGAATGTCGTGGGGTAAATGCATTGCCAAGATTATCAGCTAATCGGCTACTGCCATACTGAAATTAATATTTTGTTCTGTGTTCTGTGTTCTGAATTAACTTAGCGTTTAGAATCAATCGGGTCAATCTCTAATTTGTCATTACAATGTAATCATGCAATTTGAGTTAACCCAGTTATCATAATACCGGAATACCACTCGGAAAAAGGACTTAGAAAATTAAGCAGCTTTAACCGACTTGCTTATCTTGGCCAGTATTCAGAATAAATCGATTATTTTGCTGAATATCGTATTGGAAATATCGGGGCTTTTTGTATTGTGGAGGCTTATGACAAATTATTTTAACTCCCCGGCAATTGCTTACGAAGGTCCTGATTCCCGCAACCAGTTAGCATTTCATCACTATAATCCAGATGAGCAAGTAGAAGGCAAATCGATGCGCGATCATCTACGATTTGCTGCGCCATACTGGCATGTGATGCGCAATGTTTTGGGTGATCCATTTGGGGCGGGCACGGCGCTGATGCCGTGGGATGACGGCAGTGATTCGTTGGACAACGCACTGCAGCGGGTCGATGTGTTTTTTGAGTTTCTGGAAAAGACCGGAATTGAATACTATTGCTGGCATGACCGGGATATTGCGCCGGAAATGAATGATCTGGCGAAGTCGAACGAATTGCTCGATCAGGTCGTTGAAAAGCTTAAGCAAAAGCAGGCCGAGAGCGGACGCAAGTTGCTGTGGGGTACTGCCTGTTTGTTTGCGCACCCCCGCTATGCACATGGTGCTGCTACCTCACCGGATGCGCGGGTTTATGCCTATGCGGCGGCGCAGGTGAAAAAAGCGATCGAGTGCACGCACCAGCTGGGTGGCCTTGGATACACTTTCTGGGGTGGTCGAGAAGGTTATGGTTCTTTGATTAACACCGATATGAAGCGGGAATTGGATCACCTTGGCACCTTCCTGCACATGGCGGTCGAACACAAAAAAGCAATCGGCTTTGATGGGCCGTTCTATATCGAGCCCAAGCCACGTGAGCCGTCGACCCATCAGTACGACAGTGATGCCGCAGCCTGCCTGAACTTTCTGCGCGAGTACGATTTGATGGATCATTTTAAACTGAATATTGAAACCAATCATGCCGAATTGGCCGGGCATACGGTCGAGCATGATCTGACAGTTGCGGCCGGGGCTGGGATGTTGGGCAGCATCGATGCCAATCGTGGCGACCAGCTAATCGGCTGGGATACCGACCAGTTTCCGACTAACATCTATCAGACGACCCAAGTGATGTTGATCGTGCTGGGGATGGGCGGATTCAAGACTGGTGGTTTGAATTTTGATGCCAAACGTCGGCGTGAATCGCACGATCCACTCGATCTGATCTATGCTCACATTGGCGGGATGGATGCGTTTGCGCGCGGGCTGAAGATAGCTGCGGCGATCCGTGCCGACGGTCGCCTGGCCGAGTTTATCCAGCAGCGCTACAGTTCCTTTGACAGCGACATCGGTGCCAAAGTGGAGAAGGGCGAAACTTCATTTGCCGAGCTGGAGCAGTATGCGTTGGCCAATGGTGAACCGGCTCTGGCCTCCGGTCGCCAGGAAATGCTGGAGAACCTGATCAACGATTTCATCTAATGGCACTTACCCTGGGGATCGATGCATCCACGCAGAGTGTCTCTGCGATCCTGCTGGATACTGCGAATGCAACAATCATTGCAGAGACTTCGGTTAATTTTGGTTCAGACCTGCCTCAATATGGTGCTCCGCAAGGATTTATTCGCGGTGGTACTGATGGTGAGGTGCATGCCGATCCGGGGATGTGGCTGGATGCGCTGGATCTTTGTCTGGCCAAACTCAGGGACAGTGGTGCGCCGCTGGCAGAAGTGTCGGCCATATCTGGAGCCGGGCAACAGCATGGTACGGTTTACCTGACTGATAGGTGGTTTGAGGTTGTTGGAAATCTATCCGCGCAGCAAAGCCTGGCCGAACAGCTTGGCCCCTGTCTGGCCAGGCCGACGTCACCGATCTGGATGGATACTTCGACCGGGCCGGAGTGTGCCGAGATAGCTGCGGCTGTCGGGGGCAATGAGAAAGTTTGTGCGATTAGCGGTTCGAATGCAATCGAACGCTTTAGTGGTCCGCAAATTCGGCGGTTTGCCAAGAGTAACCCCGAGGCTTATGCGGCAACTGCGCGCATCCATCTGGTCAGTTCATTTCTGGCCAGTGTGTTGGCCGGAGCCGATGCGCCGATCGATCATGGGGACGGCGCCGGTATGAACTTGATGAACCTTGCGCAGTTGGACTGGGATGAACAGCTTGTGGCCGCTACTGCGGAAGATTTACGCAGACGGCTTCCCGATTGCCAGCCTGCGGCGACGGTTGTCGGTGGGGTAGCATCCTACTTTTCTGAAAAATATGAGCTACCAGCCGGTACCCCGGTTGTTGCTTTCACCGGCGATAATCCGAGCAGCCTGGTTGGCATGGGAGCGTCACGTCCGGGCAAGGTCGTGATCAGTTTGGGAACCAGCGATACATTATTCGCTGCGATGCCCGAACCGCATACTGACCCGAACGGTTACGGCCATGTTTTTGGCAATCCACTGGGTGGCTATATGAGTCTGGTCTGTTTTCTCAATGGGTCACTGGCGAGGGAAAAAGTTAGGGAGCAATTAGGAGTTGATTGGGACGCTTTTGATCGTGATGGCATCAGCCGAACATCACCAGGCAACAGTAGTAATCTGATGCTGCCATTCTTCGGCCCCGAGATCACACCACGCGGCAATTTTAAAGAACCGGTACTAAAGGGCAGTGCAGAATTTGAAAGCTGGCAGGATCAACCGGCAGTCGTCCGGGCTTGCCTGGAAGGGCAGTTTATGAATATGTGGCTGCAGTCACGCTGGATTGGCGTAGCCACGGACACGATTTACCTAACTGGTGGTGCGTCACAGAATCTGGGTATCGCGCAGGTGATAGCCGATGTGTTTGACGCTGCCGTTGTGCGCTTACCAGTGACCGGATCGGTCGCTTTGGGTGCCGCCTATCGCGCTGCAAGTGCCTGCGGCGAAAGTCCTGCAGAGATCTTCGAGCGCATGCTCAGCAGTATGGCTACCGAAACGGTCGATCCCAGTCCCGAGGCCGGTCAAGCATACACCACTGCCAAGCAGCAATTTGCCGAGCTGCTGAGGCAGGTAATTTCAGCCACTTCCAGTTAAGTTGATGGAGATTTGACGGCAACGAGCGATTCTGACAGGACGGGAGTGCACAAGGATCAGCTGGCAGTATCATCAGCTGTATTGAAAATGAAACTCATCGGCTTCCTGCTTTTCATCAGCGCATTTTCAGCATTTGCTGGTGACCTTTCACTGCAGCCAGCTCCAGGGTCAAAAGCGAAAGTGCCATATGTAGAACGGTATCGCATTTTAGTTGATCTCGATGATGACGGGGCGAAAGACTTGTTGCTGTCGGGACCTATAGGACAATTCGGAACGATGGGAGGGCTCTGGGAAGTGTATTTTAATCGCGATGGCAACTACCAGCTGATCGGTGAGATCTGGGCGCATCCCCTGGCAATCGCATTTGAGCCTGACCAAAGCCGCTTTCAATCTCAATCTATGAGCCATCGTTTTACCAGGATCTGGGTTTACCTCAAGTCGAGTGGCAGTGCAGGGGCGTTCGGCTACTACCGGGTTGGCAGGGATACTGTTGACGAGATGACAACTATCGAGATTTACCCGGGAGATGGCGGAACTGAGATAGGTAGAGCTATCTATCAGGCAGCATTCCAAAAATCTTCAATCCCCTACGAGCTCCAACACAGTGAGACGACTGAGAACGGAACCGTCGCCTGGAAGGAATTCAAGCACTGAGTGGACCTGTGGACTGCAACCTGGTCGGCAAGGGATCTTAAAAAAGTATAAAAAGTTTGAATGACCTCTTCGCCTCCTTGGTGCCGGTCCGGTTTTAGCGTTTCCGGATTGTGGCTTGAATAAAGTCCCTGATACCTGCCAGGACAAATAACTTTATGAGTTGTTTCGAATCTTAAGTTGGTTCATTTTATTTGATTTTATGATGAGGCGACGAGATTTCTTGAAAAAATCGGCCAGCTTGGGTCTTCCCGTCATCTGTCTTTTCTCAGTTGGCACCTTCTCGAACGCTATGGCGATGCACGAGAACGTCCAAGCGTGAGCAAGCGTCTACCCGAATCTGTTCGAGCCCGGCTCGTTCTTGGCGACAAAATAACCGATGAGGAAGCTCTGCAAATCTATACCGATTACATAAAAGAACAGTAGTCGGAACGTTCCAGAGGAGTTAAAACGAGAGTATGAACAACCCTCAGTTTCCAAACCTGATAAGCGCAAAAGAGATGACCGAATTGTTAGCGTGTCTTATTTTACTCCCCCTGCTTCACCTGCCCACCCTACAAGCGCAGCAAAAGTTGGAAGCCAAACAAATCGGCTCGCGGATTGACATCACTGTCGGCGGCAAATTTTTCACCAGCTACCGATTTTCCGAAGATGAAAAATATCCATTTTTCTATCCGGTCAATGGTCCGTCGGATGCCTCGGTCACTTCCATGCGTAACGGTCGCTTCCCTCATCACAGTTCCTTGTTTTTCGGGTGCGATAAAGTCAACGGTGGCAATTTTTGGCAGGAAGGTCTGGACCGGGGGCGTATCGTCTCCCAAGGTCCAAAAATCGAGGTCGCTTCCGGCCATGAAATTATCATCACCGATGTCTGCGATTGGACTCGCCCGGGAGCATCTCAACCTATCCGTGATACGCGACGGATTGCAGTAAGCGCCCCTGGTCCCGAGCTGCGTCAGATTGACTTTACAGTGACCCTGGTGGCTCTCGAAGACGTCACCATCAACAAAACAAATCATTCCCTATTTAGTGCTCGTATGGATCCGGACCTGACTCCGGCTTTGGGCGGGGTGCTTGTCAATGCCAGCGGCCAGGTAGGCGAGAAAAATACCTTTGGTCAACCTTCTCCCTGGCTTGCGTGCTATGGTCCTCGCGGAAATGATAAAGAAGAAGGGCTGGCCATCCTGCAGCACCCGGCAAGTCATGGATTTCCAGCTCCTTGGTTCACCCGTGATTATGGATTCCTTTCTCCAACCCCCATGTTCTGGCCCAAAGACGGTAAGGCGACCAGGATCGCCAAAGGAGAGAAACTTCTTCTCGCATACCGGGTTCTAGTCTTTTCGGGCACCCTCGAATCTGCGGGAATCGCTGAGGCTTTTGAGAGCTTTTCGAAGCAGGAACCAGAAAGTGGTTTTATGATTTCGCGGTAATTGCGCAGTATACCAGACACAAACTACACAATCCTCAAAATGCCCCAAAAGATTGGATGCGGCCGATGCCCAATGCTTATTTAGCCCGAATCAATCATAGGTCATCTACCACTCTTAGTTACTACAGAGCTGGGTTATTCAGCTCCGGTCTCCCATCACAATACTCTACCGGGCAACGCCCCGTTGACCTGTCGGCAAAACTCTTTTACTTTGGTGACATGAAAAAGTTGCCACTAACAAATCAACATACTCGTCGCCAATTTCTGACCACCGGATCGCTGACCTTGGGAGGGTTATGGCTGGCTGGCTCGGCAAACTCGAAGGCTGCGAACTCCGCTGAAGGAAAGAAAACCAGTGATCACGTTCATGGAGCAGCAGAATTTACCCTGCCTGAACTTGGTTATGCAACTGCGGCGCTGGCCCCTCACATCGATGAACGCACCATGGAAATCCATCACGGCAAGCACCACGCCGGCTATGTCCGGAAACTCAATGCTGCCATCCAGGATGGAAGCATCCACCATCACGGCAAGGTGGAAGAACTCATCAGCAACCTGGATGCGATTCCTGAAGCCCAGCGCACCGCAGTCCGCAATAATGGTGGCGGCCACTACAACCACACGCTTTTTTGGGATGTGATGTCACCAGATGGCGGCGGTGAGCCTGCCGGGACTCTGGCGGCTGCGATCAATAAACAATTTGGCAGTTATGCCAAATTTCGTGATGAGTTTTCCAGCGCAGCTGGTTCACGCTTCGGTAGCGGCTGGGCGTGGCTCTGCGTTGCTGATGATGGCACCCTGCAAGTTTGTAGCACTCCCAATCAGGATAACCCGCTGATGAAAGGACTGGTTCACATTGCTGGTATCCCGTTATTGGGGATCGATGTCTGGGAGCACGCCTATTACCTCAATTACCAGAACCGGCGCGGTGATTACATCGAAGCCTGGTGGAATGTCGTCGACTGGGGTGCTGTCCAAAAGCGCTACGATGCGGCGGCCTGATTGCAGATCACTGTCTGCCTCTTATCACCTATACTAAGCGGAATACCGAGAGCTTCCTCATGTTACCGGATTGCTGAAGGATCGCCTTCTTGCTCATGGTTCTGATTGTTCCTTGCGCGAGGGTGGTGGAGGATACTACCTAATTTTGGCCGATTAGATGCCGAAACGGGCAGGGAACCTGGCGTCATCTCACCTTGCGCAATCTGTTAGCCATTGGCACTGAGGGTGATTTTTGCACCCTTGCCCGCTTGTGGTGTTATAGCAGGTACTTGATGGTGCTCGTTCCGATAGTGCCGTTGAATTTGAATGGAGCCTGGTCGTAATAGTCGATCAAAGTATTGGGGACCAATCCTCGCATTTACGCATATAGACAGGCTTGCTTGAATGCGAGGACTGATCCCTATAAGTGACCCCTATTAGCATTTCGGTGACCCCTTTAAGCATTAATCTCAACTGAATCGTTGGGTTTATTTTGCAAGCAAATCATCATAGGCATCATGCGGACCTATCCATATCCAAACAAGTCCTTCAGTACGATCCTTTGCCACCGCTCGGTAACGGATGCCAACTCGAACACTGTAAAAACAGCCAACCTTTTTCAATCTGAGACTTGGACTCTCAGGGTGAGTCTTCAGCATCTCAAAGTTCTTATCAGCCAGTTTCTGAATACTCTGAGGTAATTTCCGATAGTGATACCAAAAGTCCGGTGAGGCAAAATGCTTCATAGACGAGTGCAGCGACCTGCCTCGAAATCTTTGTCTGCTTTATCAGCCAGATGGTCCAATTTTCCTGATGCTACGTCAGCCTCAAATCGCTTGTCCCACTGATCAGCCAAAAACTCCTCAAACCAGGTAGAAAAAGCTGAAAGCTCTTCAGGAGGCAAAGTCGCAACAGCTTGCTCTATTTCTTTTACACTCATCAATAAAAATATAACTGAACGATGGTCCTATGGCAATACCACCATAGCCAGCGACGAAGCTGACCGACGGACGAGAGCGCGTTCGATCCAGCATCTTGTTTGCGTATTCAGGCCCGCGTCCAGTCGAACGGCAAGACTACTCAACGATTTCGATCTCGCCCGGCCGCCACGTTTTATCGAACCACGGCTCAAGCGGGCCGTAGAG
Source organism: uncultured Chthoniobacteraceae bacterium (assembly GCA_964535055.1). Taxonomy (GTDB): domain Bacteria; phylum Verrucomicrobiota; class Verrucomicrobiia; order Chthoniobacterales; family CAKUMP01; genus CAYUDZ01. Next base: position 1,331 of record CAZHRP010000061.1, on the reverse strand, counting down.
ACGCAGCAGGGTAGAAGAGGTCACCTTTCTTTACCACCACCAACAATTGTCACGCGAAGGCGCATAGTAGCTCTGACGTTTTGTGCAATTCTATGCTTTTTACTGGCTAAAATATTAACTCAGAGAAAATAGCTGGAGTTCCGGTACTTACGATTGGGGTGATTGATTTCTTGGTGCCGATGCGTTTTACCAGTATGTAATTTGCAATGATCAGTGAGTTTGACTTGCTAATTGAAGTTACGCAGTCGTTGGAATGTGCGGGCATTGACTACATGCTCACCGGATCCATGGCGTTGAATTATTACGCGCAGCCAAGGATGACGAGAGATATTGATGTCGTGGTGGCTCTTGTCAGGGAGCAAATCGAGGTGCTGGAAGATATTTTTGGAAAGGATTATTATTTCAGTTCAGAGGCAGCCGAGCAAGCGGTCCGTGACCAATCACTGTTCAACATCATTCACAATGAGAGTCTGATGAAAGTGGATATCATTATCCGCAAGCAAGACGACTACCGGCAAGTTGAGTTTGAGCGTCGTCACAGGGTCGAAATTGGTGGTGCGAAAGTTTGGATTGTCAGCAAGGAAGATCTGATCTTGTCCAAGTTGGAGTGGGCCAGGGCCTCCAGCAGCGAACGACAACTGGCCGATGTCGAAAATCTGCTCGCTACAGGCAGCGACAAGCAATATCTTGAATCATGGTCTCAAAGATTGAACCTGACCGATATGCTGACACGGGTTACTCGGTAGCCGATACCCCGGCCGAAGTGAATGAGCAGCTGTTTCGCCGAATGATGGAAAAATCCGGGGAATGTCGTCTACGCATCGGATGCGGCATGACGGACACTGCCCGCGAATTGGTTTGGGCCGGAATTTCGAGTTCCCTGCCGCAAGCGGAAAGACGCCGCCAATTTCTGAAAAAATTTTACGGGTCAAGCTTCCCGGTGGAGACGGTTGTCTGAGAATTTCTGGCCACCCCTAGGGAGAAGGGGTCTAGGGAGAAGAGTTCAGTCAAACTTTCTTGACCTGTACCAACAATTGTCATGCGAAGGCGCGAAGAAGTATCTAACGTTTTGTGTAATTTTGTGCCTTTTAGTGGCTAAAATATTAACTCAGAATAAATACTGATCCGAGCAGCGAATACCATGAAACTAAGCTGGATTGCTCAGGAGCTACACATAGGTTCACCTTCTGAGTTGATCTAATTGATCAGTAGCAAAAAAGGGAAGGAAAGTTTGACTGAACCCTATTTTCGCGCCTGAGTCCAGTCTTCGACTTTCAGCCCCTGAACACGTTTGAACTCGCGGACGTTATTCGTGACCATCGTCAGGCTTA
>CAZHRP010000060.1:10807-12414 GCA_964535055.1 uncultured Chthoniobacteraceae bacterium | reverse complement strand
ATCGTGACTTTACTGACCGATGCGGCTGGCGCAAAAAAACGGAGCTGTTGCCAACCTTGCTGCTCATTTACTTCAGCCACGAAAGTGAGTGATATTTGGTAGCTGCCGACAGCAGGAAATCGCAAGGCGGTATGCATCGGTGAGTGTGGTGGAGCTATTCTGGCTTGCTGTTGCGATTCCTGCTGTGGCTGTTGATTGGAGTGAGCTGTAGTTAAGGCAGGCTCGATCGCAGCCAGCGACCATTGAGCCTCATCCGGAATAGTGGTTACCGCAGCACGTCCGCCGAGCAATGGCAGCAGCGCACCAGCTTCATTGATCTCGGCTGTGCCAGTAAGGGTAAATGTAACTGCCTCACCGTTTGGGGTGAGCGTTCCTGAGAGTTGAACATCGCGCAACTCAGCGGCTGGTGACACGGCGCCGAGGTTGGTAACCCTTGCGGTAAGTTGCGCAGCTGTCGTACTGAGAAATACCTGGTCTTTGGAATTGGGGGAGGTGGCTGTCGGGGTCAAGCCATCTAAATTCGTGACCAGCCACTCGATGCCAGCTGCAGACGTCAGTGTCACTTTGCCGGAGAAGCCGGCGGCCTTGCCTGGCCCTGGCAGCAGTGGTGTGACTGCAGCCGGAAAGTTATCAATATCAAGTTGTGCAGTGGCCTGAAAATTGATCGGATCGTTCGCAGCTTCGTCTGCCGGATCCTGCAAATAGAGGATCAGCTGGCGATTGCCATCAGTGGTTCGGCGTTGTGCCCAGGCATCGATACCGTTGCCACTCAGGCTGGTTATTTCACCATCACCGGCGAGACCGATCACAACCTCAGCGGGGCGTTTGGCAGTAAATGTGACCGTGCCATTCAGCGTGGCAGTCACTTGCGAGCGGGATGCGGTCAGTCGGGTTTCGGCGTTAACGCGATAAACCGGCTCCTGATCCTGTGGGAATTTGCCAGTATCAATGACCAGGATGCCATCGTCCGGCAACTCAGGGATCGGGATCTGGGCAGTTACAAAATTACTTACCAGGAAGACCAGTAAGAGTGGCAGGGTGTGTAGGGAGTTGTATTTCATGAGTTTCTTTACTTAGTTAGCGACCAGCTCACGCAAGCGGGTGAGCATATCGACGAGTGGTTGGATTTCAGATTCGGGGAAATGGCTGCGCAGCGCGTTGGCGTTATCCAGTAATTGGGAAATGTCATCACGGTTCATGGATTCGGGGAAGGCGAGGAAGTCACCAAGTAGAGTTGAGATGGCGGCAAGCCGTGCAGCCGGCTGGGCATCCTCGAGAGCCGGGGCGGACTCAAGGTAAGGGATGGTCCAATTGCGTTCGACCATCCGCTGGCCGGCCACATCGAAGAAGCGCACCGAGACCTGGCCGATTTCGCCGCGACCGTTGTTTTGGAAGCGCAGTTGGTAGACAGCGGTAGCATCCTCTGCGGAGGCAAGTTCCGCGGCGTCGACGGTGTCATCGCGGAAGTCTTCTTCATTTAACAAATGCTTTTCGAATCCCATCAGGCGGTAGCCTTCGACCCGGGCCGGATTAAAGCGTACCTGGATTTTGACATTACGGGCGGCCGGACGGAAGGCACCGGCAATCTGGCTCCCGAGCTGGTTAGC
>CAZHRP010000060.1:614-10797 GCA_964535055.1 uncultured Chthoniobacteraceae bacterium | reverse complement strand
CGCCGGGTTTCCCTTGACCAGCAGGTGGCGGCCATCGCCTTTACGGGCCATTGCCTCCAGCAGACGGTTATCTATCTCGCGGGCACCGATTGCTACGACATCAGTTGCTACTTCGTTCGCCCGGTTGCTAATGACATTCTGTTCCAATGGCGCCGGTAGTGTTGCTCCGAGATTGGCGATGCCATCAGTCAGGATGACGATGCGATTGATCGCCTGCGGATCAAAGATTCGACGGGCATGCTCGGAGGCGGCTTGCAGGGCCCCCTCGATGTTTGTGCCACTGTCGCCGATGCGTTTTTGTACCTGCTCGAATTGCTGAACCACCTGATCACCAGGGGTTCGGTCGGCAACCAACTCAGCAGTACGATCAAAGACCCACAAGCTGACCTGGTCGTTCGGGTTCAAATTTTCCGCCAGGGCATCGAGGGCATTACTGACGGCTGTAGTGCGCTCATCACTTTCCATCGAGCCGGAATTATCGAGCAAGACAGTCAAATTCAGAGCCTGCTGCTGGCCACGACCTTCAGCCGCAGTCCGCAAGGTCAGCCGCAGCAGGTTGGTCGACGCTTGGGTCGGGTGGGCGACCTGGCCCTGAGCCAGTTCGACCGGGTTGCTGCTGGTAGGTGCCGGGTCACCATAGTCGAAAGCATTCGTAAATTCCTCGATTCGGATCGATTCTGGATCCGGCAGAGTATTTTGTTCAAGAATGCTAGCCTGTGCCAGTTGGAATGACACATCGGCAACATGCAGCGAGAAGGTTGAGACCGGGGATTCGGCGGTGGCAGTATACAGGCTTTTTTTAGGGGCCTTCGCTTTTTCGGTAACGATTAGAGAGCCAATCAATTCCAGATTTTGTGGGGTGTTGCGGACCACCAAGTTGCCGGATTCTGGCAAGTAGGTTGTCGTAGCGCCGGGTGGAAATTCGATGCCTTTACTTTGTAAGTAATCTTTAGCGTTAAAAATCCCATCATCATCATTGGGAATTAACCCGGAGGGTAACTCATAAGTTTTGGTAAGTACTTCTTCAGTTGGCGTGCTGAGGGGTACCATAGTAACGGCGTGCGGTTCTACTTTGAGTTTTTTGTCAGACAGCCGAGCGACATACTCTAGTGCGGTTTCCAGCGGCACGTTAGTAAGCGACATGGTGATGCGCCTTTTGGAGTCATTTTGTTCAACGGATTTAGCTATTTCCACACCTTGGTCGGACTTATGGAAAATTGACAAACTACTGCTATCTGCGCCTGACTCTGATGTACCTAAGACCTTGCTCTTTTGTTGGAGTGTCTCTAGAACCTCTTCCAAAGTTGCGTTCTTAAAATTAAGCTCAGGAATAATCGTTGTCTGTAGCTTACGTTGGGTTTCGGCCAGACGGCCCCTGTCTTTACCCGTAACGATTTCCCCATCAACACGATACTCTCTTACTGGCGATTCCCAGGCGCGTTGAACTTCATCCAGTTTGCGTTTCTTACCAGCTTGGTATGGCGAGGATTGTGCTGCAGCAAGTTTGTCCTGATTGCTGAGTCCTAGAGTGGCATCAGAATAAGAATCATCTCCATCAAATACTCTGCCAACCAGAGGCACATCCCCAAGTACTTCAGCTTTCTCCGGGGTGTCTTCGCGTATGCTGTCTTCCGCGTCGACCAGTCCACTGCTGGCGCGTTCTTTGGCAGCTAGTTCTTCGGTTGGCTGTTGTTTAAGCTCTTCAGCTGAGGGCTTGGCAACTTCCAACCGGGGCTGGACCCCGGAGCCGGCGATAAAGCTGAATCCGCCTTCGCTACCATCTCTGTCTTTTTCGTTGTTTTGTACTGTTCCTCTGGTTGCAGCCAGTTGTTCACTCTCTTCCGTTTGTGCAAGCTGCTGGCGTTGATGGGTGCGTGCGATGGACTCGCGGGTAATTTCCACTGGTGTCCCTTCGAGGACTTCCTTCGGTATGGCTGCCTCGTCGCCGCCAAGAACCATCCCACCACCGCCGTAGCCATAACTTGTAGTGGGGCCTTCAGTAGCCGCCAGAGGGTCTGCAGGCTCATTTTGGCGCAGCCTTCTCTCGCTGACAGTCTGCGATGCTGGTGCCTGGACTTGAGGAGGAGCTGGCGCTGATTCTGCTATTAGGTTGCTGCCAAACGAGCCTGAGGTATCTTGCTTAGGCATTGTCAAATCTGATTGTTCGCTAAGAACCTGCGCTTCGAGCTCAGTCGGTTTCGGTTCAGAATCAGTTGCATGTTGCATTGAGTATTTGGCTACTTCCAAGCGTGGGAAGTACATGACAGTGACGATGGCTAGAAGCCCTGCCAGGGAAGCCGCATAGGTAAGAGTTCGCCATGGGAAGCGACGGATTTTTGGTGCGGCAGATGGATCTTCAGGCACAGCCGAAATATGGGACTGCATTCCTGACGGCACTCCAACTTTCTCCAGTAATTCTTGTTTACGCTGTGGGTTGAGTTTCCACTGGTTGTCATCAGCGCGTGAAAATGCTCGGGTTGCCTGAGTGTGAATGGTGGCCATGCGCTGGGCGAATTCGGCCAGTTTCGGGTCGCTGCCGATACGCTCGGCTAATTCTGCACGCTCGAACTCGGAGGCCTCACCGGCCAGCATGGCGATGACCCTGGCTTCGAGGGCGGCGCGTTCGGTGGCTGATTTGGAAGTATTTTTACGAGTTGCCATGGTTTATCCGGCGGGGCTTTCGATTCCCGCCGCCTTGAGTTTAGCGGCAAGTGATTTCAATAAATGGTGCAATTTGTAACCAACGTTTGAGATACTTAGACCGGTAGCAGTGGCGATCTCGCCGTACGATTTATGGTCATTGTACTTGAGCTTGAGCAGTTGCTGGTCGGCCTCTTCCAATTCGGAAATGATCAGGCGGAGCATACCATTGGCCTCTAGCTGTGAGAGGTGCTCGTCGGGGAGCGGTGCTTGATCGCTGTGCTCCGGTTGCTGGTCGAGTGCGGTGCTGCGGTTTTCTTTACGCTGGCGGTTGAGGGCCAGATTACGGGTGCAGCGGTAGACCCATGGCCGCGGTGATTCCACATCCTCCCATAATTCGTGTAATTTCAGGAAGGCCTCCTGGACGATGTCTTCGGCTGCCGAACGGCAACCGGTAATCCCGGTTGCGAACCTGAGTAATGCTGATTCTTCAGCTTCGATGAGGTCGACTAGAGTCTCGGCTGGTGCTGGCATGGGGAGAGCAATTAAATTATTATCATGCTTGCCTGCTGCTAGGGAGTGAATTCTCTGGTCTTGTGCATGCACGGTTTCATCGTCCTTCTAAAGGTAGGACACCTGAGTGGCAAAATCCTTAGCAAGAAAATTCACAGAACAAAAAAAATCTGGCTGTAAAAATTAGTTAACGATGTAAAGTATTTCCGTATGTTAAGCCGTCGTCATAAGCGAGCGATCATTGGATTTTTATTTATCGGGCTATTTTTGGTGCTGATATTTTTTGTTACGGCGCGGTATTTTGCCGGGTTGGCTGAGCAGCGGCAGTACCTTGCGGAGCGATCCAACCTGGAAGAACGGCCACCGAACATTTATGTATTGGAGCGTAGCGATGGCGAGCAACGGCGCAAGTTTTCGGCGAGTATAGAACCGTGGCAGTCGGCGACATTGGCTGCTGAGGTTGCAGGTACCGTAGAACAGATCAAAGTTGAAATTGGTGATCTGGTCGAGCAGGGTGATGAATTGATTCACCTCGATTGTGAGGTTGAAGTGGCGGCGCTGGCAGCGGCTGAAGCGCAAGTGGCCGAGAACCGGAGGTTGCTGGCTGAAGTTGAACGTTTAGCCAAGCGCAATGTGGCGGCGACCACGGAACTGGAGGCGGCCAAAGCGCGGCTGGCGGTTTCTGAAGCACAGCTGGCGCAGGCACGCGAGAACCTTGAGTTGCACACGATCAAAGCTCCCTTTAGTGGAGCGGTCAATGCGCGGCATGTCGATGTTGGTGACCTTGCTGCGCAGGGCATTAGCTTGCTGGAAATAGTCGATACCAGCAAACTACGGGTCGTTTTTCACGTGAGTGAATATGAGGTGGACGCGTTTGCGGTCGGGAGTGAAGTGGCCTTGCGGCCGAACCGGCGGAGCGGCCAGCCGCTGAATCCACAGGTTCAGTTTGTTGCAGCGGCTGCTGACCCGGCAACCCGGATGTTTCGGGTCGAAGCGGTATTGGATGAGACCGATGGGCTACGCGGTGGCATGCAAGGGACGATCACAGCAGTTGTAGATACATTTCGTGACACATTGCTGGTACCGGCTGCTGCGGTTCGATTGTCTGGCGAGAAAGCGTTGGTAGCCAAGGTGGTCGATGGCGGTTCCGGTTATGAACAGGTGGAAATTGAAGTTGGCCAGGAAGTCAATGGGATGTACCCGGTATTGCATGGGCTGGAGGAAGGCGAAAGCATCCTGATCCAGTGAGGGATATTTTTAGCACGCGATGAACTTGGCAAAATGGAGTGTACGCAACCGGGTAGCGGTCAACCTGTTTACGGTGTCGTTATTGGTTGCCGGATTCATGGCAGCTGGAACCAGGCTCAAGCTGGATCTATTTCCTGATATCACGACCAATTTTGTATTGATCACGACAATTGATATCACCACCAGCTTGCCGGAGGACATCGAACGCACGATAACTGTTCCGATCGAGGAAGAATTGGCGGAGGTAGAAGGGATCCAGACGGTGCGTTCCACCTCGCAGGATAATGTATCCACTATCTTTATCGAAGTTGATCCGGATGTTGCTGATATTGATCCGGTAGTTAACGATATTCGTCAGGCAGTGGATATAGCCAAGCGTGAGTTACCGGCTACGGCGGAAGACCCGGTCGTTGAAAAATTCGACCTGCCATTTCCGCTATTGACCTTCACGGTAGCATACCCGCCTGGATTTGATCTCGAGCAAATTCGTGAACAGCTGACTCGGATCGAACGCAAGCTCAAGTTGGCGCCGGGAGTATCGGATATACTGGTCGATGGCTTACAGGATCGGGAGGTGTGGGTTGAGGTTGACCCCTATCAGCTGCAAAGCATGGGGATTTCGCTGGACGAGATAGTCACGGCAGTCAACCGTCGAAATATCAATACGGTTGGTGGGCGACTCGATGCAGCTGGTGGCCAACGGGTCGTCAGGGTGCTGGGCGAGATCAATGATCCCCAGGAACTGGAGACTCTGGTTATCAAGGAAACTGGTGGGCAGGTCGTGAGGCTGCGCGATGTTGCCAGCATCATAGAGCGGGGTGAGGAAGCTGAACGGAAAGGCAGGGTTAACTTGCAACCGGCTGTCACTTTCAGTGTGGTCAAGAAGAAGAATATCGATGTAATCGATACGGCACTTAAGGCGCGCGAGATATTTTCTGAGGAAGCCAAGTTGTTGCCGCCTGAGGTTGAGACTCAGATTGTAGCCGACCAGACAAAGTACGTCAGGACGCGTCTCGAGACAGTGCTAAAGAACGGCATTCAAGCGTTAATTCTGGTGACATTATTGCTGATGCTGTTACTGGACTGGCGGCTGGCTCTGGTAGTCGCGTTTGGTTTGCCGATCTCATTTGCAGGAGCTTTTATCGTGATGTATTTCACCGGCAACTCAATTAATCTGCTGTCGTTATTTGCTATGATCATGGCGCTTGGCATGGTGGTCGATGATGCAGTCGTGATCAGCGAGAATGTTTTTCGCTATTATGAGATGGGCTACACCAGGGTGCAGGCAGCCATCACCGGTACCCAGGAAGTGATGTGGCCGGTGATCGGCAGTGTCAGTACGACGGTGGCGGCTTTTTTACCGCTAATCTGGGGGGAAGGGATTATCGGTAAGTTTTTGGCGGTGGTGCCGGTGGTCGTGATTTCTGCGCTGGTATTCTCGCTGTTCCAGGCATTTATCGTGCTCCCAAGTCACTTGTCGGATTTTCTTATGCGGCGACGCCCGAAGGAAGATGATTATGCTGTCGGGTCTCAGCCTGTGGCGGGGTCGATGCCGGCAGCTACCCGGGACAAGGGCGTAATCATGCGATTTTTGGGCTGGCTGGGTACTTTATATAATGCGATGCGCGAAACCGTCGATGAGCTGCTGGTTTATGTTGTTCAAATTTACCGTCACCTGCTGACGATTTCACTGCGTCGCCGGTATCTGGTTTTGCTGGGATTTGTTATTATGTTGGTGGCGGTTGGCGTCTCCCTGCGTGCCGGGCTGGTAAAATTCCAATTGTTTGCGGTCGACTTTGCCGATGTGATTTTGGTCAAATGTGAATTGCCATCCGACTACTCGGTCGAGCAGACCGAAGTGCTGATGGCCCGGCTGGAATCTGCGATTGCTAAAAAGCTGCCTGCCAGCGACCTGGTGGCGTTGCTGACCAGGGTGGGTGCCAAACTGGGAGTGGATAATCAGTTTCAGGACTTGGGCAGCAACCTGGCGATGATCACCGTTGATATCGATGAGCAGAATCCTGAGTGTCGGATGCCCTCGGCGATCGAGCGTGACCTGCGCAGAATCCTGCTGGAATTTCCGGAATTTGTAAAAGCCAGCGCCAAAATGGAGGAAGGTGGGCCACCGGTAGGGGCGGCTGTCAATGTTGAGATCAGCGGGCCGGAATATAATGTGCTGACGCTACTCTCCGCCGAGATCGAAGGCCGGTTATCGCAGGTGAATGGGGTGGTCGATATTGGCAATGACTTTCCGCGCGGCAAAACCGAATTTCAAGTATTAGTGGATGAAGAAAAGGCAGCCGGTCTCGGGGTGGATATTGCACGCGTTGGCCAGGCACTGCAGGCCACTTTCCGGGGGATCGAAGCAGCTCAATTGCGTTGGGGTAACGATGAGGTAACGATCCGGGTCAAGGCTGCAGAGAGGTTCAGCCAGGATCCTGAATTACTGCGCGGGTTTCGGATCAAGAATAATCGGGGCCAACTGGTCAATCTAACCTCTTTTGCTGAATTGCGCCAGCAAGCCGGATTATCGAAGGTTTCCCGTCTCAACCAGGAACGCCAGATAACGGTGTCTGCTGGTATTGACGACAGAATTATTACCTCCAAAGAGGTCAATGATAAAATCAAAGATTGGGTACCCGAAATCGTAGAAGCCAATCCGGGCTATGATATCCGTCTGACTGGGGAAAATGAAGATACTGAGAAAAGCATCGAGGCGATGCAGTTTGCCGCGATTGTCGCTTTGCTGGTGATCTATGCGTTGCTCGCGACTATTACCAACTCATTTGTCCTGCCGTTGATTATCATGGCGGTTATTCCATTTGCGCTGGTCGGTGTGGTGATCGGCCTCGTCTTTATGGGGGAACCAATGGGACTAATGACCATCATGGGTACGATTGCGCTGGCAGGTATCGTAGTCAATAACTCGGTGGTTTTTGTGGATTTTATGAATCGCTACCGGCATAGCCACTCAAAATTTACCGGCGATGCAGAACGGGAGAATGAACGGGAAAGGCCGAAGAATTTGACATCTTGGGCACGCTGGAGTTCGATCATGAAAAGCGGACAGACGCGTTTTCGGCCGATATTTTTGACGACGGCAACTACTGTGGTGGGCTTGATGGGATTGGCGCTGACAACGACCGGTCAGGAACAATTTCTGGCACCAATGGCGCAGGCTATTGTCTGGGGATTGTCATTTGCTTCATTGATTACCATGATCCTGATTCCATGCCTGTACGCGATTCTGGATGACTTCATGAGCATCCCGGCCAAAGTCAGGGCCATGGCAGGGAGACGTCAGGGCACCGGGCTGGCAATCGGGGCCAGCATGGGAAATACTAAATAGGCGAAGAGCAGACTAGTTATGTTCTTCGAAGACGTCAGCGGAGCTGATATCCGATGGCAAGAATGGTGACATTGCCGGTTCACGATCACGCAACTTGTGGAAAAACTTAGATAAGCCTTTGGCACAGTCGTTGGCATAGTGCCTGACAAGACCGATTGTTGTATCACCACTAAAGACGGTGATCAAAATGGTGTCTTCGTCAACCGATGTCATCAGGATGTGGCTGCCATTGCCTTGGTGATAGAGAGCGTTAAACTCAACCTCACCAATACGCTTGGCCAGTTCCTTAGTCGCGGCAAAAGACCCCGCAGCAAGCGCCGCGATGGTGGTAATATCCAACACTTCCAGATCGCCCATCTGTGACATTACATTGCCACCTTTGTCGACGATAACTGATAGCGTTGCTTCTGAACTGGTGAGGAATTTATCCAGAATGGAGTCGATGTCCGCAACATCTTCTATTGTTAGGGCAGGTATGGATTCCATGATTATTATATTTATTATTATGTATGATAGGATTTATAATGGGAATCATTATTTATGAATTGATCGCAGGAACTGCAACCGGAGCTTCAGTGGGAGGTGCGGTATTTTCATTATCCTTGCTGAACTTGTGCAGCAGCAACTGTGAGACCGAGTTGAGGGTCGCAAAAATATTCTCCCCGGTACTGGCAACGGCTTCAAATGTTTGGACACGTTTTTTGCGGTTGTTGAACAGGAATTCGAGATAATTAATTGGTGCGACATTATCCAAATCGCGCTTGTTATATTGGACGACGTATGGGATTTCGTCGAGGTTGAGGTTTTGTTTGAGTAAGTTATCCTGGAGGTTCTGGAAGCTTTCGACGTTTTCTTCCATCTTGTCCCATTGGGAATCAACCACGAAGACGATACCGTCAACGGAGCGTAAGACAAGTTGTCTGGTGGCATTGTAGATAACCTGCCCGGGTACTGTGTAGAGCTGGAACTTGGTGCTAAAACCCTTGATTACCACGGCATTGACCGGCAGAAAATCGAAGAATAGCGTACGATCGCTGGCCGTAGCCAGTGATACCAGATCGCCACGGGCCTGTTGCTCAATGCGACTGTGGATGTACGAGAGGTTGGTTGTTTTTCCGCACAAAGCAGCGCCGTAGTACACGACCTTAAACTGGATCTCTTTGCGAGCGTAATTGATGATCGACATAAAAAGTTGCTAATCTATTGCGGTGTTAAAGTAAATTCGTTCAGGAATAAATCGTTGCCAGGTGTTCGATGATGGAAGCCAGCCGGCTCCGGGTGCCTGGTGCAAACTCTTTTCGCGGATGTTCAACGATCAGGCAGGCACCTTTGCTGCTGAAAAGAGTGATCAGATTTGGCGGTGAAGACAGTGTAAGCGAGCGGACGTTTTCAATACCTGCCTCTTTGGCATAATCACTGACTTTCGAAATAAAGTTCAAACTGATGGCACTGATGGCGTCAGCATCGCAATGACTGGATAGATTACCGGCCAGTTTTAAGCCATCCGAGGTTGTTAGTAATGCATTTTTGATGCTGGGGAATTTCTTGATGTGAAGGATGACGCTTTTGGCGTCGATCTTTTCTTCAGTCATAAAGATTTCTTTGAGGCTGGCAATGGCATCTAGCTTGCGCTCCTCCTCATCGCTGAGTGTTGTGTCTTGATCCAGTAACTCGTCATCGCTGGTGGAACGTTCTGCTTCTTCGTAGAGCCCGCGCAGTGGTTTTGTGAAAGCCTCTATTTCATCGTGATGTTTGGTTTCTGCCGGAGTATTAACGGGAGATTTCTGAAAAGCAGGTACTGTCAGTGGAGGTGGCTTGGGGGCCGGGGCAACCGGCTCATCTGGTGGCAAAGCAGGCTGGCTGACTGGCAATTTGGCAGGCGGAGGCAGCAATGGTGGCGGCTGTGGCGCCACTGTTTCAGAGGTAGTTGCCTCGGGTTGCTGAGTTTGAGGATCCTCGGCGGGCGTATCGTGCTGCGCAGGCAATTCTGTTTTAGCTGGTGGTGACGGTTGGCTTTGTCCCAAATTACTGGCGAAGCGAAGCGCACGCTTGGAGATAAATGATTGTTTTTTAGGAGCTGGGACTGGCGGCGTTAATGCAGGAGGAACAGCTGGTTCTTGCTCTTGCTGTGGCTCAGTTGGTTCAGCAGGAGATTGAGTCTCTGCTGCAGGTGGCGGCTGTTTATCCTGTGGAGCCTGGGTGAGCGGTGCGGTTGGCAGCGGTGGGCTTAGCTCTTCTACAGGTGGGGTAACCTCTTCTACAGGTGGGGTAATCTCTTCGGCAGGTGGGCTGAAGACTTCAGCAGGCGAGCTAACCTCTTCGGCTGCGGGCTCAGCTTCTGAGCTTGCAGTTATACTTGGTGCGGCTGCTTGCTCGTCCTCTGGTGCAGCGGCAGGTGGTTCTTCAGCAACTGGATCAGTGGAAGTCTCCTGT
>CAZHRP010000060.1:0-604 GCA_964535055.1 uncultured Chthoniobacteraceae bacterium | reverse complement strand
CTACGGCTTTCTGCGAAAATGGGGTATCGAAGGTTTCCGCAGGGGTTTCATCGATCTGGTCATCGCGCATGCGCAGATAATCTTGCGGGATAGCGGCTATGATGTCTTTGAGCGGTAAATTCATTTCGTAACTCTCGTCTGCATCACCAAATATTTTGGCATATCGGGGCGGTAATGAGTTGCGGATTTCACCGACTTGTGCAGTGACCTTACCGGTGCGCAGTTGATCGACAACCCGCTTTAAAGGAAGTGAAATCGATACATCGGTGCTGATACTGTCCGGATCGCCTTGTATTTGGTCCACAGGCAGGGAGCGAATCAACGCTGCTAGTGGTAGTTTGAGGGTATCCTCAGCGGCTGTTTCAGGCTCCTGTGCTGCGGGTGGGGTAATACTTGCTGCGGGTTTTAGTTTCGGTGGCTGAATGGGCTTATTGGCCACGACAGGTGCTGGAGTAAGGTTGGCTGCGGGAGGACGAACCGTTGCTGGCTTAGCAGTTGGTTGCTGAGTGGGTGCAATTGTAGTTTCTGGAGCCTTGGCAAAAGGTGAGGGAAAGGGCAACGAATTCGGTTGTGGGCGCACTGGCGTGCCACTATTTTCTGCTTC
>CAZHRP010000059.1:0-12471 GCA_964535055.1 uncultured Chthoniobacteraceae bacterium | reverse complement strand
TTGGTCGGGTCGGGGGCACCGTTAATCACGATATTCATCACATCGGTTGGTTTACCACCGTGCACCCACTCGGCATCGACCAGGTTGAAACCGATTCCACCCTTAAGGTCAGGCCCATGGCAGGCGACACAAGTCGTGGTGAATGTTTCATGCCCGGCCGCGACGATATCCGGGTTCTCAGCCATCTGCCATAGCTGTTCGTCACTCAGGTCGCCACCGGCACTGGCTTTCATCACCATCTCGTCCACCTGGCGTTGTACTTGGACCTCCGGCGGAGTCAGTGGAGCGCTGCGATGGACAACAAACCAGTAACCGAAGGAAAAAATCATCGCCAGGTAAAACGTCCACAACCACCAGTTGGGCAGGCGCTTGTCATATTCCCTGATGCCATCATAGCTGTGCGGCATCAGGTTTTCTTCTTCCGGGTGCCGGGGCGGTTCTGTAGCAGGCTTACTATCCTTGTTTTGTTCGCTCATTTTCAGATTCTTCAGATGCTGTTGGCTGGTCGCTGAGTGGCAATTCCGATAACCGTTTGATTTCCTTTTTTGGCATACGCACCGCCTTTACAAGTATGGAAACAAAGATCGCCAGAACGATAAGAAAGGTGGCTATGCTGATAATATCTACCCAGCTGGGTACTGGCAGTTCCTTGAACATCGCTAGCGTTCATGATCCGGTTCAGTGTTTGCAGCCAGCGGTTTGGCAGGTGGCGATGCAGGAACCGCCACTGGTTCCTGTTGATCTTCGGGCTCGGTACTCTCCCCTAACTGCTCAAGCTCGACGTCACCTTCAGGCGGCAAGCCCAATTGTTGCAAATAGGCAATCAGCGCCACAATCTCCTTGCGCGGGTCAACCTCGATCTGCTGGGTCGCAAGATCGTCTACAATCTCGTTAGCCTGAGCCATAGCCAGGTACTCAATATCTGCCTGGGTACGTTCCGGGTATGGGACACCTAACGTCCGCAGCACCCCAAACTTCGCGCCCAGAGATGCCAGATCGGTTTCCTGTTCCAACAGCCATGGGTAATTCGGCATGTTCGATCCGGGCGAGGTATCACGCGGGTTACGCATATGAATGTAGTGCCAGCTGTTCGGGCGCCGCAGCTTTGGAGTTCCCTCGCGGGCCAAATCCGGACCAGTCCTTTTAGACCCCCACTGAAAAGGATAATCGTACATCGATTCCCCCAGCTTGCTGGGTTCCCCATAACGCAATACCTCACCCACGAATGGACGTATCTGCTGGCTGTGACAATTGCAGCAACCTTCACGGATATATATATCGCGCCCGGCCAGCTCCAGCGGTTGATAAAGGCGCTGGCTGACACCGTCAATGTCATTGCTGCGGTCACCCAGGGCCAACGGTGTAATTTGGATGGCACCACCAAGAAACACCGAAATAAAAACCAGGATCGTAAACGGTATCCAGCGCTCGCACAGTTGGTTATACCAGGTATTCCAGGAACTGCCGGACAACTGCAGGTGCACAATCGCTGCAATCGATACTATCATTCCCAACACCAAAGCCAAAAAGCTGAAGGCGTCGTTGCCAAATGCCCACAGGCAAACAAAGAAAATCAGCAAAGATGAGTAGATAACCGGAGCGTTGAAGACAGTTCCAATCAAGCCAAGCGGCTTACCCTCATGGGCGGCATCAACGGGCACCTCGATGCTTTCGCTGACCACTTTGGCACCTTTGATGGTCATAAAGATATTGTAGACCAGTAACCCCCAGCCGATCAGGTACAGCAAGCCACCGACCAGCCGAGTGTATAACATAAACCGGGCCGACAGCAGGATCTCAACAAAGTTCGGGTAAGCCAGTACTCCGGTTTCAGGATCCACCTTATTGAGCATGTAGCCCTGGGTAATGCCGGACACCCACATCGAAGCGACATACAGCAATATTCCCACCATCCCGATCCAGAAATGCAAATCAGCCAGCTTGGTCGAGTATAAGCCGTCCCGCTTCCATAGCCGTGGCGCCATCCAGTAAAACATGCCGGCCGCCATAAACCCATTCCAGCCAAGTGTACCGCTGTGCACATGGCCGATCGTCCAGTCGGTATAGTGCGATAACGCATTGACTGCAGTAATCGACAACAACGGCCCTTCAAAGGTGGCCATGCCATAAAAAGTCACACCGGCGGCCAGAAATTTCAGTACCGGATCGGTGCGTAACTTATGCCAGGCACCACGCAACGTCAGCAAGCCATTCAGCATGCCTCCCCATGATGGCGCCCATAACATCAGACTGAAAATCATCCCCAACGATTGCAGCCAACCGGGCAGCGAGGTGTTCAGCAAGTGGTGCGGTCCGGCCCAGATATAGATGAAGACCAGCGACCAAAAATGCACCACCGAGAGCCGATAACTATATACCGGTCGATCCGCCGCCTTCGGCATGTAATAATACATGATACCGAGGATCGGCGTGGTCAGGAAAAATGCCACCGCATTATGCCCGTACCACCACTGGACCAGCGCATCCTGAACCCCGCCAAAAACCGGATAAGAATGCGTCAGGCTGGTCGGAATCTGCAAATGGTTGACAATGTATAACATCGCCACCGTGATGATCGTCGCAATGTAAAACCAAATCGCCACATACAGCGACTTCTCGTTGCGAATCGCCAGCGTCCAGAAAAAGTTGATCGCAAATACCACCCAGATCACCGCCACAGCAATATTGATCGGCCAAATCAATTCCGCGTACTCCTTGCTGCGCGATAACCCCAATGGCAATGTGATCGCCGCCGCTACGATGATTCCCTGCCAGCCCCAGAAATGCACCCAGCTCAACGCATCACTCGCCACCCGCGTGCGCACCAGGCGCTGAGTAGAATGATAAATTCCGGCAAACATCATATTGCCAACAAAAGCAAAAATAGCAGCATTGGTATGCAATGGCCGCAACCGCCCGAAGGTCAGCCACGAGGTGTCAAAGTTCATCCAGTGAAAACTCATCTGCGAAGCTACCAGCACCCCAGCCAGCATTCCGACCGCCCCCCAGATGATGGCCGCCAGCATGAACCAGCGAACCACCGTGTCGTTATATTCAATCGTCTTGGTTGTGCTACTCATCAGTTTCTAATGCTATTGTCAGCAGAGCTCTGCTCGGACGTCCCGGTTGCACGCTTGCCGTCATCCAATGGCAGCAGGCTATCACGCTCGATATCGCAGGTCCCGCTGCGGGCCTGCCAGACAAAAAAAACCACAAATCCCATTGCTAAAAGCACGCTAACAAAAATAGTCAGGATCAGAACTTCCATAAAAATTATGAGTGCAAGTATAAGTACGGATAATCCCAACTGATCAAGTCGATTTTCAAATTTTGGCTATTTTTTTTGCTGTCGGGCGCAAATGGCAACAAACAACTCGAATTGCTGGTCAAAAACTTTATGCCAGGCAAATTTTGTCCGTACTTGTCTTGATACCTCCATCCCTTCGGCCTGCAAGTCACTGGCAAACATATCATTGATAGCCGCCGCCAAAGCCGTCGACGAATTCTCTGCCGCCCAGTGGGATTGGTCGGAAAATATAATCCGATCCATATAACTGCCCTTGATACCCACTACCGGAGTCCCGCTAGCCTGGGCTTCCAAAGTTACCAGGCCAAAAGTTTCCTGCACCCCGGGATGAACAAAGAGGTCAGCGGCACGGTAAATCGCCGCCAGCCTGGCACTGTCTGCAGCAAATTCTATTCTGCTCACACCACCGACTTCGCTCTGCAGACGCTCCAGTTGATGCCGCTGATTGCCGTCACCCACTACCAGCAAATGATAAGGGGCTTCGTTTTGCTGCCGCAACTCGCGGAAGGCTGCAAACAAAGTACGTGTATTTTTTTCCAACGCCAGGCGCCCTACATATAATAACAACCGCACCTGCCGCGGAATCCCAAGCTGCTCTCTGGTTGCCGCATGATCTGCTGGTTCAGGCCGGAACGCCTCAATGTCTACACCCAGAGGTATATAGTGCAAGTTGGGAACGCCCCAATCCTCCAACACTTTCGCCAAACCTGCCGATGGAACCATGGTTGCCGCAAATCCAGAATACAACGCGCGGATGTAGCGCCGCGCCAGATCCATACAAAAGTCACTCGCCGTTTGCCCAAAATATTTCAATGTCGTACGTAAATAAGCCTCCGGAAAGTGCGAGTGATAGAAGGCCACCACCGGTATGCCAAGACCCCTGCCCGACGCCAAAGCTTTCCAGGCCACCTGATACGGGTCTCCGGACTCAATGATATCCGGTGCTTCACGCTCCAGGATTTCTTCTACCTCATGCAGGTTCAACAATGCCCGGTATCTTGATGTGCGTGACAATAAGGGTGACGCAATCGTATAAGTCCGACAATTACCGGATTCCTCACAACCGCTGCGAGCACCGGGAATGATCAACACATGCTGGTGCTCACCACCACTCATTTCCACGTAGCGCTGTTTTTCGCTCAGATAGCGCTTCACCCCACCACTGACCGGCGAGTAAAACTGGGTTAAATCAATGATCTTCAATCTCGCAATAGGAACAACTCAAGTGCAATTACTGTTCCCGTTCCCGGGTAAAATTGCGGCCTAAGTACACTCATAATCTTTATCAGTAATCACTAGCAGAAAGTAGCTCCGAAGACTGATTACAAGTACGGTTACGAGTCAAACACCCAAACTCCAGTGGCACTAACATTAAGCCACACACTCTTCCAGCTTGTCCAGCATGCGCTGCACCTCGAACGGCTTGGGTAAAATCCCACGCACCCCCGGCAGACTCAATAATTCCTGCGCTTGATCACTCTGACCGTGGCCGCTCAATAATAGTAGTGGCGGCAGTTGTTGGGTACGCTCTTTGCAAATCGTCTGTACTTTCCCCAGCAACTCATAAAGCAGGTCGCCTCCCATGCGCGGCATCACTAAATCAAATAAGTATAAATCAAAATCTTCCCGTAAGGCTAACTCAAAACCATAGACAGAGTCTACCGTGGAGACCACGTCCCAACCCAAAAATGACTGCACCGTATCCCGCACAATCCGCAAAATCTCGGCATCATCATCGACCACCAGTAGCTTCTTGGCAATCTTCAGACTCATGTGCCTATCTTAAACAACAAAAAAAACAAACGACAGGAGAAAAAACGTTGACAGGCAATCCATTTAATTTACAGTTCATTTTAACAGCTTATTATGAACAGGATTTCCAAATCACATTCCACACGTACACCACGCTCTGGCAAGCCCCAGGGTAACGGCATTAGCAGGCTGGTGTCCGTTGCGTTCCAGAAAGTGCGTCAAGCATTACCGGGACCAACTGGAGTTCCGACCGGCAGCCAGCCCGATTTACCAGGATTCTCTATCCCAAAACAAAAACGAAGGAGCATCAAATGAGCCGCGAACTAACCAAACGCCAACGCGAAGTACTCGCATTCCTGCAGCAATGCCTGAATAATAATGGAATTGTCCCCACCTCACGCGAAATCCAACAGCATTTTGGTTTTGCCAGCCAAACCGCAGCCATGGATCACTTGCGTGCCCTGGAACGGAAAGGTGCCATTAAACGACTGCCCGGCAAGGCCCGTGCCGTCATGTTGCAGGATTCAGCCGAACCTAAACCCGATATTACCACGATTCCTTTCTATGGGGATATCGCTGCCGGCATGCCAGTCGACACCACTGCCGAAAGCGACCTGCAAATCAGCCTGGATTCACAGTTGTTTGAATCACACAGTGCCGGTCGCAACACTTTTGCGTTGCGTGTCCGTGGCGACTCGATGATTAATGCTCACATCGTCCCGGGCGACATAGTGGTTCTGCGCCCTGGCGAACCAGCCAATGGTGACATCGTCGCTGCTTTGATCGATGGCGAAACAACCTTGAAACGGTATCTTTTGCGAGACGGAAAGCCTTACCTGAAAGCTGAAAATGATGCTTATCCCGAATTGCTTCCGGCCACCGAGCTCGTGATACAGGGGATCCTCGTATCGCTGATGCGCGGCAACGCCAATACAAGATAACTTGCCCTCCAGTCAGCCAACCGCAATGCTGCGGGCATGAACCATGCTGCTGTCTCTCTACTGCGCAGGTTAGGGCAGTCGGAGGCTACCCTGACTCTCGACGAATTGGCAAATCAACTCTGTGCAGGCACAGAGCAAATAACCAGTTTGCTGACTGAACTAAAAACCCACGGCTTCAAAATCGCAGAATCTCAAAATGGCTGCCGATTAATTGCGTGGCCGGAAAGTTTGATCCCTGAAGCAATAGCCGCACAACTGCCCGAGTCCAGCACTTTTGCCAAATCAATCAGGGTTTACCGGGAAACTACCAGCAGCAATGACCTGGCATTGGATCTGGGAGCCCACGGTGGCCAGCATGGCGAAGTCATTTTTGCACTGTCGCAGCCAGCCGGCCGGGGCAGGCTGCAACGCCAGTGGCACTCGCCCGCCGATGGCTTATGGTTCTCTGTTTTACTCAGGCCGGAGCTGGAATTTCACCATTGGCCACGCCTGGGTATAGCTACCGGTATCGGAATTGCGCGTGCTGCCAGTTTATTGACCCACCGGCACTGTCAGGTGAAGTGGCCTAATGATGTTATTCTAGGCTCGCGTAAACTTGCCGGGGTTTTACTCGAAAGCAGAATCGGTCACCCGCATAACTATCTGGTGATTGGCATTGGCATAAATATTAATAACCGGAAATTTCCGCCCGAGCTGCAGCGCCAGGCTACCTCCCTGAAACTGGAAAGCGGTAGACACTACAACCTAAGCACTACAGCTGCCACTCTGCTCGATCAACTTGGCCTGGCCTTGCAGCAAGCCGCTTCGGCAGCAACCCTGCAACACGCGTTTGATGAGTTGAGCTGGCTGCACGGCCAGACGGTTACTATAATTAACGGCAACCGTGAGCTGACCGGAGTCGCGCAAGGAATTGACGCCAGTGGGGCGCTACTGCTGCGGCAGTACGATAATTCGGTTGTACCAGTCACCTGCGGGGATGCAACCGTCAGCCAAGTAAAATGTTAACACTTAGCATCGAGTCATCAGTAAGCCGTGCATCAGCAGCGGTAGTCGACAGCCATGGTACACTTGACGCGGTTGAATATCACGCAGGCCGTGGCTCCAGTCCTGAGCCACTAACCAACTTTCTGGTAGCCTCATTACAAAAATTCGCCAAACCGCAGAATATCGTGGTCGGTCTTGGCCCCGGATCCTACTCCGGCGTGCGTATAGCAATCGCGACAGCACTGGGCCTGGCTCTGGCTACCAGAGCCAAACTCTTCGGCCTGCCATCAGTCATTGGTATCAGAACTACTTCAACCAGATTCAGGGTCGTCGGTGATGCCCGGCGGGACTCAGTCTACCATGCACTGGTTGAGGGTGCATGCTGTCTGACCGGTCCCGAGCTGCTAGAAAAAGCGCAACTTCTGGAGCTGCTCGAGAGATCTCCCGAACTGCCGGTCTTTACCACCGACCGCTTACCCTGGCTGCAGCATGCCCAATCTGCCACTCCCGATGCTGCACGATTGGCCGAAATATTCCAGCATCCCGACGCGCAGCCGGTTAGCGGCGACCACGGGCTGGAACCACTCTATCTGCGACCACCAAACATAACCGTGCCTGCCCATTCGAAATCTCAAACTCTGGCTAAAAAGGACACTCCGCCTAACCTATAATCACCATGCAAAATTCTCTACTGCTGAAATTAAATTGCCCCGACCAGGTCGGCCTGATCGCAAAGCTGACCGGCTTTGTTGCTGACCTTGGTGACGAACTGCCAATGGAAGTGCCTGCTGTGATTTCCAACCACCACGAGCTTGCTCCCATAGTCGAAAGAGAATCCATACCCTTCTACCATATCCCCATCCCGGCAGACTCACGCAAGACCGGCTTCGAAGAGCTAGCCAAGGTCTGTCGCCAACTTCAAGTCGATCTGATCGTGATGGCCCGCTACATGCAAATCCTGCCAGACTGGTTTTGCGAGGAATTCGCCGGACAGATAATTAACATCCACCATTCCTTCCTGCCGGCATTCGCCGGAGCCAACCCCTACCGCAAAGCCTACGAGCGCGGAGTGAAACTCATCGGCGCCACTTGCCACTACGCAACCAGCGAACTCGACGAAGGCCCTATCATTGATCAGGAGGTAGTGCGTGTCGAACATTACCACCAACCCGACGACCTGTTGCGCTTGGGTCGCGATTGCGAACGCCTCGCCCTGGCACGTGGCGTGCGCTTTCATCTCACTGACAGAACCCTCGTGCACGGCCGGCGCACGATCGTTTTCCGCGATTGAGATGCTTCGCCAGTTGCATTAGAATAAACCAATGAGGTTGCTGATACTTACCGGCTTACTGACTTATTTACTGGTCGGCTGTGCAACGCCGCAACCAACCGGGGAACTCACGCAGCCATCAGAACCATCACAACTCTTTGCTGCGAACGAAGATTTTGTCGATTTTGAAGCAGAACTCCTGCCAGCAGATGCCAATGATATATTACAGGGAGCCAAAAGTCACCGGGTAGCCGTCGCGCGCACGGCCTTTGCCTATGCCACCCCAACCGGTGCCGATCCCGGCATGGCTGGACGCACCAAAATTCTCAAGCAGGGCGATGAATTGATGATCCCGGAAACCAAGGGCACCAGAGTGCGGGCCAAACTTAAGTCCGGACATTGGGGCTATGTCTTCAGCAAAGATTTTGAGGAAATCCCCGATCTCGATTTTGATTTTTCGTCTGATCTTTTCAGTGATCTTGCGGAGATCGAAGACTTGCCGCCTGCCGGGGATGACCAACTGGCCGGTCAATCGGCGTTACCTGCGATTGAACCCGATCTGCCAAACCCCTGAGACCCGGGCTAGCGACCGTCGTACAGGATGCGGCTGCAGTTCTCGCAATGCACAATCCCCTGACCGGATCGAGCCTTCAGAATTGTCTGGGTGGTCAATTTCATATGACAACCACTGCAGATGCCATTTTCGATCGCCACAACAACGGCATTTTTTTTGCTTTTCAGCAGCCGTTCATAAATACCCAGCGTGCCGGAGTCGACTTGTGAAGCCACCCCATCCCGTTCTGAGAGGAGCTCAGTTTGCTGCTCCTTTAACGCCTCACTCTTCTTTTTGAGGACATTGAATTCCTGATCAATGAGCCCCTTGTCTTCCCTAAACTGAGCTTCTGCTCGCGCCAACTGCTCCCGGGTACGATCAATCGCTTCCATTACCTCCAGTTCCGCTGTCTCAAGGTCGCTAATGTCAGACTGGAAACGCTCAATCTCGTGCGCTAATGCCTGGTACTCCTCATTCTTGCGCGTCTGCTGCTGCTGGGTCTTGAACTTATTGATCGATTCCTCTTTGGCTTTGACATCCACGTCAAGCTTGTTGCGCTCGACTTCCTGTTCCTTGATTTTGCCTTTCAAGCTTTCAACGGTGCTGCCTTCGGCGGCAATTTTGTCCTCCAGTGATTGGATTTCCAGTGGCACCAGACTTAATTCTTTCGCTATTTTTTGCAGTTTAAGATCCTTGTCCTGCAGGATGAGCAGCATTTCAACCTCAGCGGTAACAGACATGGCCTACTAGAATCTCCAGTCAGTAACGATTCGTCAACTTTTCTGTTAACAGTAATAAATTCGCACAGGCAGCCCGCATTTGCCCCACCCTCAATATAATTCAACCGGCGAGCGCTTACCGTCTTCTGCACTGCGCTTGGCAGCTTCCTCCTCACCCAGAGTAGCAACCCTTAAATCCCAGACATCTTTGTCCAGGCGCCAGAATTTTCCCTCAGAAAATTCAGCTGGAGCAGCCAGCCGTTGCTTGAATTCAGCAACTATTTGCAGAGCTCGATCAAGCTTGCTGCCCATGCGATCCAGGATTGCAGCTGCTTCCTCGACTGCCTCCAGCCGATGGCACATCAACAGCATGTCATTGCCAGCCGTTACACAGTGCTCGACTACATCATTTAATTGGTAGTCGTTGAGGATTGCTCCCATATCAATATCATCGGTCATAACTAATCCTTTAAAACCCATTTCGTAGCCAAGCAGCTCCGTGATAATCGCCTGCGACAGCGATGCCGGCCCGCCATCTGGGTCCAATGCCGGGTACCCGGCATGCCCGATCATCATGCTGTCAACTTCTGGTGCCATTGTCCGGAATACCTCAAGCTCGCAGCTCTCCAACTGCTCGCGGCTACGCTTGACCACCGGTAACTCGTGATGCGGATCAACATCGGCAAAGGTATAGCCAGGAAAATGTTTGCCACAGGACAAAATCCCCTGCTCGCGCAGTGAGTTGTTAAATAGCCGCGCATTGGCAATCGTCTCGTCTTCGTCCCTGCCATAACAACGACCGCGTAGCGAATTGTCGGCATCATCGTCAAAGCCGATATCCAGTACCGGGCACAGATCAAGGTTGAAGCCGAATAGCCGCAGCAGCCTCCCGGTTAATTCACCGTGCCACTTGATCAGTTCTGGATCTCCCTTAAGGCATAGTTGTCTGGCATTCGGCGGCTCGTTGCCAATCAGCCGCAGCCGCGAGACCCGCCCACCTTCCTGGTCGATCGTGATCACCGGCTCGCTGTCACATAAGTTCCGCAAGTCATCGGTTAATTGCCGCAGTTGAACAGCCGACTCGATATTACGCCCAAACAAGATGAATCCACCGGGTTGCAGTTTTTTAATCCGTGCCGCCGTCTCAGTATCAAGACTCTTTCCTGGCACCCCGGTTATAATAAGCTGCCCGCTAGCTGGCGTCGTCATAGTGATTAGTTTTCGAAGTCATCTACTATCCCGGCAAAACGAGCAAGTTAATCAATGAACTTCAGCGAATGCAACACGCGCAGGGCAAATCCCTTGGTAGACTGATCCTCTTTGCTCTTAACATCACTTAGCGTGGAATCAGATAAACTAAATGCCAGCAGCCCGGCTTCCGAGTCAGGGTCTGGAATGCCGACCACCTTCAAATAATAGAGCCTGGACGATTTCGGGTCAGTCATCTGGGCGTTAAAGACGACCGCATCCAGGTCACGAATTTTAGTGGCATAAATCTCGGACACATAATGCTCGGTATAACCCTTGCCGACCATTGGCAGGGCCTGTTCTTGCAGGATGACCGCGCAAACCTTAAGGCGATCCTCGACCTTTTCATCTTTGAACTTCAAATCAGATAGCTTTGAAGGATCTGGTAAACTTGGCTGAGACTGTTGTTGTGGTGCTGCAGGTGCCTGCGATTGAGCCAACACACTAATAGCATCGACCAGGATAGTTAAAGTTAGGGCGACAACCACCAGCGAAGAATTTTTGATCATGGCAGTTGCTAATTCTAATACCACAAGATGTCAAGTGCAGGCGGATTATTCCAGCGCCAGATCAATCGCGCGTGCCGAGTGGGTCAGCGCACCTACAGAAATAAAGTCGACCCCGAATCGCGCGAGTGCAACGACCGTACCTAGCCCGCACTGGCTTCGAATTCTACCTGCTCCCTGTCCACCGCAGCCCGGCCTTGTTAAAGCGGAAATTGCCGGTACATTTAACCAGGATTAAACCTTTGCAGGCGGAGTCTACCGCATCTCTCTAAATTAATTTCCAGGTTTCTTTGGAGTGTTAATTCTTTGCCTCAATAGCATTTGGCGACAAATAAGAAGCGATTTTCGGATATTGGCATGGTAAGCTCATAACCTAATGCAGGACGATAACTACCATCAAATATCCTACCCTGATAATAAAGCGGGCTCATTGTCTTCGGCTCAAGTGGTCGTACGCTATTTAATAGATTGGTTGGACCCGCGCTCTGTGATCGATATTGGCTGTGGAGTAGGCGCATGGCTCCAAGTATTCCGCGAACATGGGGTTTCAGATATTCTGGGTGTGGATGGTTCCTGGATTGAACGGAATAAGCTATTGATTCCAGCAGAATGTTTTCAGGCAGCAAATTTTGAGAACAAATTGTCTATAGAGAAGCAAGCTGATTTAGCAATTAGTTTAGAGGTAGCTGAACATCTGTCTCCAGCACTCTCGCAAGATTTTGTTAAAACACTCACGCAGATTGCTCCAGTAGTCCTGTTCTCAGCAGCTATTCCACGCCAACCTGGACACCTGCACATTAATTGCAAGTGGCCGAGCGCTTGGGCAGAACACTTTGCTTCCTGCGATTATGTCCCAATCGATTGCCTGCGACCACTTATTTGGAACCACTCGCCCACAGTTCGCTACTGGTACGCTCAGAACCTTATCCTTTACGTAAAGCAGGACTTTCTGGCGAACCATTCCACTTTACAAGAGCTATATCGGCAGAGTCCGCCTACCCTGATGAACCTCGTGCATCCAGAACTTTTCGAAAGCCTACTGGGCGCAACGGATCCTGAGAATGTCTCTATTCGGAATGCCTGGCGACAACTCGTAACTTCTCTAAAAAGACGTTTCATGCAATGACCGGGCAATCCCTAACCCGGATCAATCACAAACTTCGTAGCGAGACGCAGCGTGAGGTGCTTGGA
>CAZHRP010000058.1:0-12582 GCA_964535055.1 uncultured Chthoniobacteraceae bacterium | reverse complement strand
TTAATCTACCCTAACAACCAGATTTTCCTGGTCATTTGCGGGCACGGTTTTGCCATTTATAATATCGAGGATCCGAATGTGCGCGGCAACCCAGTGCACCAGATGATGATCGATTATCAGACCCTGCCCAATGGTGGCAATGGCTTCCTGCGCATTATGGAATTCCGGCCGTCCGCCGGTGAAATTGTCAATACCACCTACTCGCCTTACCTGGGGCGCTTTTGGGATCCGAATATTTCTGCCGACAGCCAGGGCATGTTTGACTTGCATGACCGCGAGAATGGCAGCGATTTCACGATCGATATTGACTTCGATGGTCGTTTCGACAGCACGCTGAATGTGGTCTCACCGGTCAGCTCGGTAACCCCGGCAACCGGCAACCATAGCTTTGCCGATGGTACCCCGATCGTCATCTGCGCCGATCCCGTTGAGAGCACTGGCACCCGCCAGGTGGCGACCGGTTGGACACTTAGTGGCGGTCAATCTGCCTCCGGTAGCGGCGACACTGCAGTGATCACGATGAACGGTGACAGTACCTTGGCTTGGAACTGGAAAACCCAGTATTTCCTTCAGACCGTGGCGACCGGTGACGGGATTGTCAGTGTCCCAAGCAGCTGGCAGAATGCTGGTGGCACGGTCGAGATTCTGGCGCAACCGGATGCCGGTGCGACCTTTGTCCAATGGAGTGGGGACACCGCCGGTGCTACTATCAATAATGACCGGATCAGTTTTAGCATGGATCGTCCGCGCGGTCCGGTCACTGCCGAATTCAGCGGTTCTACCCCTACTTACTCAGTGGAGGTTGTTTCGACACAAGCCGGTGTGTCGCCGGCAGTTGGAACTTATCTTTACGAGGAAAACGAGCAGGTTACCTTTACCGCAAGCGATGTTATCAATGGCAACACCCGTTACGTTTGCACCGGTTACACCCTGAGTGGCGGGTTGACTGGCTCCGGCTCTGATAAGTCGGTGACCTTGACCGTGACCGACGACTTTACCATCACCTGGAACTGGCAAACCCAGCACCGCTTGCTGACCACAATTGATGGCCCAGGCACCCTGAGCGCGACCGATCCATGGATTGATGAGGGAGCTGCATACACATTGACTGCGACCCCTGATACGGAATCGACGTTCGAGCAATGGAGTGGCACGCAGACTGGTGGGACGCCGAATAATAACCTGTTCGAGATTTCCTCGATGAATGCACCAATTGGCCCGGTAACTGCAGAGTTCCAGCGCAACCAGTACACCCTGACAGTGATCAGCCCGTATGGTACCTCCAATCTGAGCCCTGGCGATTACGATTTTGACTGGGGTACCGAGCTGACAGCTACCATGGAGGATGAAGCTACCGGCCGATCGCGTCGCTTGGTCAGCGGCTGGGAATTGACCGGTGCCGGTGCTACCTCAGGCTCCGGCAGCGAAGCACGCTTTACCCTTAGCGGTGATGCGACGCTAACCTGGAATTTTGCTACCGAACATCTGCTCGAAATAGTCTCCGGCGTCGAAGGTAAGGTACTGCCGATGGATGCAGGCGGCTGGTATGCAGATGGTTCCATTGTCAACCTGACTGCCGAGCCGGAACCGATGTTCGATTTCATCGAATGGCATGGAGATGTGCCGTCTGACTCGACGGCATCGGTGCTGGCGGTGACCATGGATCAACCGCGCACTGTAGCGGCCGATTTTCAGCCATGGATGACGGCTGGCGGCACCCCGCAATGGTGGCTGGTCGAACAATCGGATGTCACCGGCAGCGACTACGAAGCGGCGGCAACAGGTGATCATGATGGCGATGGTGACATCGCCGAAGATGAATTCGAATTTGGCACATCAGATGCAGATAGCGATAACAGGATCGCGGCCACCTTCGCACTAGACTCAGGCAGCAACCAAGCTACCCTGAGCTGGGATAGCTCGCGCAATCGCGAATACTCCCTGACCGGCAGCAGTTTATTGACCGATGATTTTCCGGCAGCACTGGGTTCGATCGACGGTGTGCAGGGCTCGACCACGGCAACTGTCAGCCTGCCGGGAACCAGCCCTTATTTTGTGCGGGTCGAAAGTGGGCTGAAACAGCCTGCTCCTGGTGCTGATGACCCGGACTCGCCAGCGCTGAGTCACAGCCCGCTGCCGGGCAGTCTCGAACGCGAAATGGTCATGATGGCGGCCGGTACTTATATGCGAGGCGAGGATAATTCCGGTATCGTCGATGTCGAGCCGGCCCACCCGGTGACCGTCCAGGCATTTTACATGGATAAGTTCGAGGTGACTCGTGAAGATTGGCAGACTGTCGCCACCTGGGCCCAGGCCAACGGTTATGACATACCGCTGGATATGAAAGTCATCGATGTCGACCACGTGCCTGATCCGCAGCACCCGATCGGGCCGGTGCTCTGGCACGATGCGATTAAGTGGTGTAACGCCCGTAGTGAGATGGAAGGATACGAGCCGGTGTACTATGCTGATACCTCCGGTACGACCGTCTACCGCACCGGGGTCATCGATCTGACCAATGCCCATGTGAACTGGGCAGGCAACGGCTACCGCTTGCCGACCGAAGGCGAGTGGGAATATGCCGCGCGTGGCGGACAAACGGCTGGGGACGCCTACCCGTGGGGCGATGCGGAAACTATCTCGCGCGCTTCGACCTGGGACAATCTAGTTGCCCTCGGACTCGAAGATGGTGCTTATCCGCTGTGGTTCCCGGTCGGTTCATTTGATGGCACTCAGCAGGTGCCGACAGGTTACACTGCGGCTGATATGATCAACGGCTTCGGTCTCTATGATATGGCTGGTAGTGCGATCGAGTGGGTGTGGGATCGCATGGGCGAGTACGATGCGCTGCCGGAATTTGATCCCAGAGGTCCGGATACCGGCGACTTGCGCATCCTTAAAGGTGGCAGCTGGTACAACTTCCAGGATGATGCCCGCTGCTCGAGACGCTTTGGCTTCCCGCCTGATGGCGATGATAACTTCGGCATCAACGGCTTCCGCTGCGTGCGCTCGGCGCACCCGAATGAATAGACTTCTGTAATATTATACTAACAACCGCTTAGCAGTTACACGGTCAACCAAGACCACCGCTGTAGACAACTGCCTCACGCTGGTCGCAGTAGATGGCGTGTGATTTATCAGGGTCTGTCAGGATACGATTCCGATCCGCAGCAGAAACCAGATAGAAGCGGTCGTGCCGAGGGCATAGGCCGTGGCTTTGGCCAGTGGCTGTGGCAGATCGATGGCGAGCCGGCGGCAGGATAACGCGGTAATCAAGCAGACAGCGACGAAAGCCAGCTGACCAAGTTCGACGCCGATATTGAAGAACAGCAGGACCAGTGTGATCGATTCATTTGCCAGTCCCATCGATTCCAGTGCGCCGGCAAATCCCAAGCCATGAACCAGGCCGAAGAAAAATGAGACAGCCCACGGGTAATTTGCTGCAAGTGTCGCTCTGCCTTGCTGGTTATAGACTATTTCGACGGCCAGGAAAATAATGCTCAAGGCAACGATGACTTCTACCACGTTGGAACTCAGCCGAAAAATACCGAATAATGATAATGCCAGGGTCAGGCTGTGGGCTAAGGTAAATGCGGTGATGGTGAGGATCAGTGGCTTGAGCCCACGCACCAGCAATAGCAATCCGGCGACAAAAAAGAGGTGATCGAGCCCTTTGATGATGTGCTCGAAGCCCAGTGGGATATAGCGGGCGGCCGAGCGGTACCAGGTGCCGGAGCCGGCCCTCAGCTCAGCCAGCTCAACTTGTATCCCGTCATTTCCCTTGGGAAAATAGGTACTGGAGCGTGTACCATTGAGCCAGATCATACTCGCCATCACGCCATTGCGATTCCAATCCAGGGTTATAATATCTCCGGCCGCCAGCGGGCGCCCGGTAGTTGCAAATTCCAGCATCTGCCGTCCTTCCGCCAGGCCGGGCTTGGCCGGATACTCGGCATGCTCCGGCAGTCGTGGCGGCGGGTAGTCTGCAGCCATCCCGAGCGGAACTGTGTAGCTAAAGGCATAACTCATTTCGCCGGTCTCAACGATCCGCAAGGTGGCAACCTGCAACTTGTGTGCTACTGCCGTTTCGGTACCGAGGACTACTAAAATGAATAGAATGACAAGGTGCGGTTTCATGGTGGCCAGGCTGCCTCCATTCCCGCCGGTAAATGGATCCGGTAGCCGGCACCCAGATCCTCGATTGCTTGCATTACCCCGCGCTCTTGTTGCTCACTGATCCAATTTTCGCGAAGCGTCGGGAGGACTTGCTCGAACGGGATGTCGTCACCAGCTGTGCGCTCGATTAGCCGGATAAAATGGATGCCGCGCTGAGTCTGAAATGGGCCTTGCCAGGTACCCAGTGGCAGTTTGAAGATTTCTGCTACTACTTCTTCGCCAAGCAGCCGCTCGAGTTGAGGTTGGTAGGTAGGCGGCAACGGGTTAGCTAAGCGCACTTGCTCACCAAACTTGCCCGGATCTTCACCAGCTTGAAGCCGTGCCAGTAGTTTTGGTGGCACCCCGGAGTCGGCGCGGTAAGAAACATGCTCGAAACTGAGGCGCGGCGGGAACCGATAATTCTCAGCATTTTGCCTACGGTATTCCTGCAGCTGCTCTGTGGTAGGGTCAGCGATTGTCGGCAGCAACTGGCTACGCATCAAATTAATTAAAGTGTCTTTGACGGCCGGTGAGTTGGTTAAGCCGGATTTTATCGCTTCCTGATACAGGATTTCTTCAATAACTGCCTCCCGAACCGCAGTCTCATCGGTGAAATTTTCCGGAGTCAGCCCGTACCGTTGCGCCAGTTTGTCTGAGGTGCTGGCAATCTCAGCAGTGGTGATCCGGATTTCCGGTCGCATGGTCGATTTGCGCCATTCATTGACTGTGATAATCAGCGCGGCTATCAGCAGAAAATGAACTGCTGGCTCCTTTAGCAAGGCGGCTGGAAAGAGGCTCGATTGTGGCTTCTTAGCTTGCATAAAACACAGCTATTAAGCCCGCGGGTGGGCGGCGTCGTAGGCCTGCTTGAGGCGTTCCCTGGTGACGTGGGTGTAGATCTGGGTGGTCGAGAGTGAGGCGTGGCCGAGCATTTCCTGGACACTCCGCAGGTCGGCACCATGGTCGAGCAGGTGGGTGGCAAAGCTATGGCGTAATTTATGTGGGCTGATATCTGGCGCGATCCGGGCAGCCGGCAGGTATTTTTTCAGCATCGCCCAGATGGCCCGCGAGGAAATTCGGCGGCGGAGTTTGCTGATGAATAATGGACCCTGGTGAACATTGGCGGCCTGGCGGTATTTGCTGATCGCCATGACGGCCGGTTCGCCTACTGGACAAAGCCGTTGTTTACGGCCTTTGCCGATGACCCGCACGGTTTCGCTGACGGCATCCAGATTTTCCACATCGAGGTTAGCCAGTTCATCCAGTCGCAGGCCGCTGCTATAGAACAACTCAAGGATCGCTGCATCGCGGAAAGGAATCCACTTGGGAGCATTGCGCTGCGGCTTGGCCTGGAGCGGTGCCTCCAACAGCGCACCGACCTGGGTCTCGGTCAGCACCACCGGCAACTTCTTGTCAGGCTTGGGCAGTTGGACCTCAGCTAATGGATTGACCTTGATATTCTTTCGCAGCGACAGGAATTTATAAAAGCTGCGCAACGCGGCAAACCGCTGGCGGATACTCGAGCGGGCCACTCCCGCTTTCATTAGCTCGAACAGATAGTGGCGGAAAAATTCAGGTTGGCAGTCCTGCCAGCCGGAAAAACCAGTGCGGGCACGAGTATCATCGAGGGCGCGGCGATAGACGGCTAAGGTGTGAGGCGAGTAGTTACGCTCGACCTCAAGGTACTGCAAGAAGTCTGTGACCAGGCGATCCGGTTCAGATGGCTTTGCTGCCGGCAGTTTGGTCGCAGACATTACCCAACGGCGAAAGAATCATTTACTCCAGTTGAACGCGCCTTTTTTCAGGGCGTAAACATAGCCGACCAGCAAGATGCTCACAAATCCAAGCATGCTCCATAGTATCATCGTGCCATACTGGGCGACATAATCGCGGAATATGACAGCCCACGGGTACATGAATACTATCTCGATATCAAACAGGATGAATAACATCGCCACCAGATAAAACTTGACGCTGAATCGGGGCGAGTTGTCAGGAGCAGAGGGCATCCCGCACTCGTACGGCGAATCTTTGGTTCGGTTGCGGCGCCCGGCGCGTCCGAGCGCGACACTCAGCAGCAGGGATACAGCCCCGAATCCAATGGCCACCAGTGCCAGCAATAAGATCGGCAAAAATTCCTGCATCAGCCGATTGGAGCCTGCTTCAGACTAACTGTCAATTAGCGAATACATGGCTTCGCACAATTGAGCTGAGCCATTCATTAAGAACTGGCTGAGGCGGCTTCTTTAGCTGCGGCTAACGCAGCCACGCGTCCGCGGTATTTTTTACCATTTTTGGTCACTAAACCACGCGCCACAAGGTTTTGGAGCTTCTCATAAGTGCGCAAGCGCAGCATTTCCTCGCCACCACTGGCAGCATTACGAGCTTTGAGGTTCTCATAGACCTTGTCGAACAAACTGTGAAACTCGAAAGATGATCTTTTCGAGAGGACATTAATCAATTCCTCGGTAACAAAATCCGGTAAACGACGTGAAAAAGCACTTCTTTTCTGCATAGACATAAGCTTACGATATTAACACTCATTTTCAATTATGCCAGTGAAAATTATCAAATATGCGAATTGGTCACATTTTAATCTGGCGCAGCCAATTTTCGAGCCGAGCTGTGACCAGGCTCCCGGGCAGGAATTTCGGGGATTCCAGCCATTTGGCTGGCGGCAGGATCACGGCTGACTGCCTGATCAGCCATCCTAGTTTGGTATGGATATTGCTGATGGTCTGCTCTGTACTGTAGATTGGAATTTCAATAAGATTGCTGGCAATCCACGCACTGATCAATGCGTTGGCATCCAGAGCTACCAGGGCAGGGGAGTGGTACAGGCGGGGCAGCTGCAAGGCTAACCATAAACTTCTGCGTCCGCATTCCAGAAATTCCTCGCCATTGATCGCATCCCCGATCGAATTGCGTAGGGACTCGATAGTCGCGCGCTGGTTCATCCGCTGTTGCCATTCCATTTCCAGCGTCATGGCATCCGGCAGCCAGCAACAGTCAGCCAATGACTTAGCCAGCTTATTATCGATCTGCGACGGCAGTCCAGACACCCATAAATCGATGGATTGTGATTGGGAAAGCAGTTGGAGCTGGCGCTCAGGGGCTGCCCAATTTCCCTCAGACTGATCCACGTGGACCAACACGCATGGCCGATCCTGCGGTGGTTGGGCCTGGGCTTTAACAGCAGTCAGTAAGCTCTCGAGCTGCGGCAAAGTTGTCTGAATTGAGAAAGTATTGGTCGCGAATTGCCGTCCAGCTTGACCAAGTTGAGCGGCTTTACCGGGCGTACTGACAAGCTCTACCAGCGCTGCGGCGAGTTGCTGTGGACTGTCGGGATCGACCAACAGGCCGGTGGTCTGATGCTGCACCTGCTCTGGTACACCGGCTATCGGACAACTGATCACCGGCAGCGCCGCCAGCATGGCCTCGGTAATCACAGTCGGCAGCATATCACTGGCACCGCGTTGGTCAGTCGTACAGGGCAGCACAAAAGCATCCACCTCTGTAAATCGTCGGCGCATCTCATCGATACTGACAATGCCTTCAAAATGAACCAAGTCGCTTACGTCCAGGTTATCAGCCTGATTTTCCAGTTGCTGACGCAGGGGGCCGTCACCTTGCAGATGGAATTCGACATCCACGCCGGCTGATCGGGCTATCGCGATTGCCTCGATGATATGTTGGAACCCTTTGAATTCGACAAAGCGCCCAATACTGGCGATACGCAGCCGGTCAGCGGTCGGCTGGGGACTGGCCGGTGGATAAGCATCAGGATCAATGCCATTGTAAACCCGCCGGATCTTAGCAGCGCTACCAGAGCACAGTGCAGCCAGTTTATCTGCTGCATAATCGCATGGGGCGATGATAAATTCCGCCTCCTCACACATGGCTGCCAGCAATTCCTGCGATTCTAAATCGATCAGGAAGTCAGCTGCCTGCGGGGTAAACGAATAGGGAATTCCGGTCAGCCGTTTGATAAACATGGCGGCGTATGTCGCGCGATTGGCAAAATGGACGTGGATTTGGCTGACCCCCAGTTGCTGCATCCGGGCAGCTAGAGGAATGGCATTGCGCAGGCATTTTTCGGGTTCCAGGGAAGCTCCGAATTTCTCCTGAAATTCAGC
Source organism: uncultured Chthoniobacteraceae bacterium (assembly GCA_964535055.1). Taxonomy (GTDB): domain Bacteria; phylum Verrucomicrobiota; class Verrucomicrobiia; order Chthoniobacterales; family CAKUMP01; genus CAYUDZ01. The sequence continues at coordinate 4,291 of CAZHRP010000058.1, read as the reverse complement.
CAGCAGGTCTTGCGGGAGGTCACAGGCTTTCTGGATGAAAGTTGGTGGCGAATAGATGACCGGAGCTTGCAGATCGTCGAGACGGCTATGCCGGAAGTCATTCTTGGGCGGCGATAAGGCAGCCAAGACAATCTTCCAGCCATTGGCCTCAAGTGCCAAAATTTCATTATCGATGAAGGTATGGGAGACGACCGGGTAGCGGCTAAACAGATAGGCCAGTCGCCGGTCAGTTGGCGGGTGACTGTTACTGCTCATGTTGCTTGCCTGGTAATGGTAACTGATCTAACCAACGTTCAAATCTTGCTGATAGTTCCGCCTCGGCTAATGACGGCAGTTTTTTTCTGTAAGAAAACGGACCGATGCGAACCCGTCGACTGGTGGGTGCCTCACGCTGCAAATCATCTTTGAACCCATCGAGTTTGCCGCTGCCGTTGTTGACTAGAATGGCATCAGCCGCAACATCGGCCAATTGTGTTTTGCTCAACAGGCGATGTGGTTCGAAGACTGTTGCGCGAGGAAAGCTTCTGAGTTGAGCAGCAAGATAACCCGTCAGTGATTCTTCGACGCCCGGAGTGTACAAGCAGGCAGTATTGTCAGTTATCAGCTTGGCGGCAATCCACACCGCCCTGCGGGCCAGTCGCAAGTACAAGGTGCCATCAAGTGTGGAAAAGCTTGCGGTGCGTAAGTCCTCCAGACTCCGGCGCCAGTTGGCTCGGGCGGTCCACTCCATATCGAGGGCAATCCCGTCCGGTAGAAATTCCACGTGTTCCAGCAGCTCTGGAGGCAGCGGCGGCGGCCAACCTTGAATTGGAACTGTAACGATAATGCGTGCCTGCCGCTGTAGCAGTGCCTGCCATTCGCGCGCCAGCCAATCCAAACGCCGCGCCAACCGAAGGTCATAGAATGCTATCACTTTTGAAGTATTCGTGCTGAGCTGACAACTGCCTGTCGGGTCAGACAGATATGGTGCAAGCATCTGTGCGAGTTGCTGCGAGGTGGAACTGAGGTGAAATTTTTGCAGCGCATGCTGCTTGCCATTATGGCCGAGCTTTCGACCACGATCAGGCTCAGCGGCCAGTTGGCTGATCGCCTGTGCCAATGCCTTGCTGTTACCATGTTCCACCAGTAATCCAGTCTGGCCATCGATGACCATTTCCGGTACCCCGGCGATGCGGGTGCTGATGACCGGCAGTGAACTGAACATAGCTTCGGTAATTACCGTCGGCAGCAGGTCGGTGGCACCGCTCGCGTCTTGCGTGCAAGCTAACACAAAGATCTCCGACTGACTTAATAATTGCCGAACCTCAGCCTGGTTGCAGCGACCGGCAAACCGCACGCTCTGCTGGAGGCCAAGGTCGGAAACCTGCCCGGTCAAGCGATCCAGCCACGGGCCTTCCCCGACAATCGTCAACTCGGCAGCTAAGCCACCAGCAGTCAGAGCCGCCAGCGCGTCGAGCAAAATATGGAAACCTTTGAACTCAATCAAACGCCCGATGCTGATGATCCGCAATTTACCGGATTTGGCACGATTATCAGTCGCATAGAATTGTTCTGGGTCGAGGCCGTTATAAATTCTTTGGATTTTGTCCGCCGAGTCCGGGCAAAGCTGACGCAACAGGTCCCGTGAGTAATCGCATACGGCAATCACAAATTCAGCTTCCCCGCACATCTCACGCAGCAGGTCATCGCTGCCCAAGTCTACCTGAAAATCACGTCCGTGCGTGGTAAAGGAAAAAGTCAGGCCGGACATGACCTTCAGAAATAGCATGCTGTGGGTAGCCCGGTTGGCGAATGGCACGTGGACGTGCCTAACACCCAGACGACGAAACGCGTGACCAAAATAGAGCGCGTTGCGGGCTCGCTCGGCAGCTTTGAATTCCTTGCCATACTCGGCCTCATGCCGCGCAATCAGATCCGCAGGCCAAAGCCCGGTGCTCCGTGCTTGCTGCTCCAGCTGTTTTTTTATTAACGAGGGTGGGCCATACAACAGTTCTGCCTCGAGGTGATCGAGGTAACCATGGCGGAAAGAATTTGGCGGCGGAAAAATTGATGCGACGGCCAACCGCCAGCCAGCCTCCTCTAAGGCCAGCATCTCGTTGTCTGTGAATGTTTGAGAAACAAAAGGAAAGCGGCTAAACAGATAGGCCAATCGCCCGCTCGCCTCGCCATCGCCCTGCAGGACACTCATTGTTATGCGGAATGGGCAAGTGACGGCTGCGTTTTCAGAAACCGCCGCGATACCAGGACATACTTCTCTGCCCAGGCCTTCAGTCCCTGTTGTTCATCCTTGCTCAACTGCCTTACGACTTTGGCCGGAGAGCCGAGGACCATAGAGCCGGGAGGAATAACAGTATGCTGGGTAACCAAAGCATTGGCACCCACAATCGACCTTGCCCCAATTTCTGCACCATCCATGATAGTTGCCCCCATGCCAATCAGGCATTCGTCGTCGATCGTGCAGGCATGAATCATACTCAGGTGCCCGCAAGTGACATAGCTACCAATGATCGCGCCGTAATCATCGGCCAGGTGAACAACAGAATTGTCCTGAACATTACTACCCGGACCAACCACAATTTTATTGATGTCTCCGCGCAACGTGCAGTTGTACCAAACACTGCTGTTTTCGTGGAGTTCGACATCGCCAACTACCACCGCTCCGGGAGCAATAAAGGCGGATGTATGAATACTCGGTTGCCGGTCAAGATGACGGCTAAACTGCTCTTCCAAACTCATATTACTATCTTATCGCAGTACTTCGGGTGGAAGCAAAGCCAGTTTGCTCGTCGAACTCTTAGGCTCGCAACCCGCCAAGCCTGTAGGTACTGGGCCAAGTTGGCTTTATGACCACCCCGGAAATACGCCAGCCACCCGACTCGTGAATGAAATGATAAGTGCAGGGTGTCACTTCCCCGCTAACATCGATCAGGTAGGCCTGCAGTTTAGCCATTCCATTCGCATGGGTCACGGCACCCAGCTCGATGCGGTCGGCAAACAACAAGGGATGATAATGTGTTTGTACCATGCCACGATATTGATCGATGTCATAGCGCACCTTGATCGCCTGCGATGCATGGTCATACGCATCCTCAAATTTCGACTGCTGTAACGCCGCCAACTGCTTTTCTACTACCTGATAAATTTCGCGGCTCGGGTCCGCACGTACGCTGGCCAATAAGTGCCGTGCTATATAAGCTGAACTGCACAATGATAGACAGCACAGTACGATCGATATTTTTCCAGATAGGGACATAATATGACTGGCAGCCTGAATGCTCAGACCAAACAAGCATAAAACTTCGCTGGCATGAGTCAACACATAAACAAGTGCCAGGAGTGCCGGCTGAATGTCATTGCATCATGAATGTGATGGTGATAGGATTTACTGAGTTTTTTTAATAATCTATGGGCAAAGTATATAATTCTATCGTCGAGACCATTGGCAATACCCCTCTGGTCAAACTAAATCGCATCAGCAAAGGCCTCGAAGCTGAAATCGCCGTGAAGTGCGAATTTTTTAACCCCCTCGGTAGCGTCAAAGATCGCATTGGAATGGCAATGATTGAAGCTGCCGAGCGTGACGGCAAAATCAATAGTGACACCTTGATTGTAGAGCCCACCAGTGGTAATACCGGTATCGCATTGGCCTTCGTCGCTGCGGCCAAAGGCTACAAACTGCTGTTGACGATGCCTGAAACCATGAGCGTGGAGCGGCGAACATTATTGGCAATGCTGGGGGCAGAGCTGGTACTGACTCCGGGGCAGGAGGGGATGAAAGGTGCCATAGCAAAAGCTGAAGAAATCGTAAATTCCAACCCGAATGCGTGGATGCCACAGCAGTTTAACAACCCTGCCAATCCGGAAATCCACCGTCAGACAACTGCCGAAGAGATCTGGTCTGACACCGACGGCAAGGTAGATATTCTGGTATCTGCCGTAGGCACAGGAGGTACTTTGACTGGTGCCAGTGAGGTGATCAAGCCACGTAAACCTGAATTTAAAGCAATTGCGGTTGAGCCGGTTGATTCGCCGGTCATTTCACAAACCTTAGCCGGGGAGCCACTCAAGCCGGGCCCACATAAAATTCAGGGCACCGGGGCTGGGTTTGTGCCTAACAACCTGCACTTGGACGTGGTCGACGAAGTCATCCGGGTTAGCAATGACCAGGCATTTGAAATGGCCCGTCGCTTGGCCAAGGAAGAAGGTATCCTGGGCGGAATCAGTTCAGGAGCCAATGTGCAGGCGGCAATTGAATTTGCTAAGCGGCCGGAAAATAAAGGTAAACTCATTG
>CAZHRP010000057.1:0-12757 GCA_964535055.1 uncultured Chthoniobacteraceae bacterium | reverse complement strand
CGCTGCAGTTTGAACTAAAACAAACCCGTTTACTGAGCACAGTGCAGTGACCGACTCGAAGAGCAGGGCAAGCTGGAGGCAACCGCTGCTCCAGCTTTGGATTCCAGTTCTGGCTAGTACCCAATGATGAGGAAAATCTATCTGGTAGCCGGTGAAGCTAGTGGTGATTCACACGGTTACGAGTTGCTGCAAAGCCTGCAAAGATTGGACAATGATTTGGAATTTGCTGGAGCTGGTGGTCCGGCTATGCGCAAAGCTACTACTGGCCGGATAGAAGATTGGAGTGACCATGCTGTCATTGGAGTGATTGATGTCCTCAAAAATTATGGATATTTCAAGGGACAAATGGTGCGCATGGTCGAGGAAATCCATAATTGGCAGCCGCAGGCTGTTGTTTTGATCGACTATCCCGGATTTAACCTCAGGTTGGCTGCCCGTTTGCGATCTGAAAACTACAGCGGGAAGATTATTTACTACATCAGTCCGCAAGTTTGGGCATGGAATCGAGGTAGAATCCCTAAGATGGCAAAAATTCTTGATTTGATGCTGTGTATCTTTCCATTTGAGAAGCCATTATATGAGAAGTCAGGACTATCGACCCGCTTTGTCGGACATCCAATGGTCGATAAACTAAGTAGCCTCAGGGAGGCTGCCGAACGCGAGCATAAACTGATTGCATTATTACCAGGGAGCAGATTGCGAGAGATCAGGAGAATTTTTCCAGTTATGCTGGAAGCCTGCAAGTTGTTGGACGATGATGGGTATCATTTTGCGGCAACTGCGCCGAAGCCAGCATTGTGCGAGGTAATGAAAGAGCAAATGAAGACAGCTGCTGTAAATCCAGAAAGTATTCGGATTACTACAGGAGATGCTTACCAGTTAATGCAGCAAGCAAGTGCAGGATTGGTAGCTTCGGGCACCGCTACACTGGAATCAGCATTTTTTCAGCTGCCTTTTGCATTGGTTTACAAGGTTTCGTGGGCCACCTACTGGCCGGCAAAGTTCTTAATCAAGGTGCCTTACATCGGTATGGTGAATATACTGGCAGAGCGCAAGGTTATTCCAGAATACATTCAATCGCAAGCTACGGCCGGCAACCTGGCGGCTGAAGTACTCCGACTAACTACTGATACTGAGTACCGTGCAGAGTTGCTAAGCGGCTGCCAGGATGCGATTGCCAAATTGGGTGGTGGCGGTGCCAGCAACAATGCGGCGCAATTTATTTTGCAGGAACTCAACGATTAGTTACCAGAAACTCTGGTAAGCCTGACTGGACATTGGTCTGGAAATATGAGAGTATGATTATATGCTCGCTACCAAGCATAAAATTAGCTCGTTTACTAGATGGGCAAATTCTATAATTATATTTTCGTTATTATTTTTAAGCGCTATTGGCAATGCTGCGGATCAAGCGGATGAGTCAAAATTTAGGAAATTTACTGATGCCTTAGGTGAAAGCTATAATTTAAAACTGCTTTCGCACAAAGGGGACGGTACTACTGTCCGGGTACAACGTGAAGATGGCAGGGAGTTTAATGCCCCACTGCAAAACTTCTGCGCTAAAGATCAGGAGTATGTCCAACAGTGGATGTCCAAGACTCCACCGGAAATTCAGTACAGCCTGGGTTACGAATTTGACCGCGATAAAGTCGGCCGTTCATACTCCGATTATGGCTACAAGAGAGTTGATAAGTCGAATGTTGCCTACACTATTACAATTACCAACAAGTCAAGAGTTGAGGTGGGGCCGCTGGTATTAAAGTACCGTCTGTACGTGAGCAACATGACCGAAGGATACCTTTATCACTATGATGCGGGTATGCTGGTATTTGGTGAGGAATTAAAACCTAAAGAGACACTCAAATACTCTGAAAGCATGACTGTCACCACACAGCCGGTGAAATTAGATAAAGTTCAGTATGATTACTACAGTCGTGCACGTGCCAAGGATGCAGTGCTGGGGATACTGTTGCGGGTATATGACTCTTACGGGCGCCTGATAGATGAGGTCAGGTCTAAAGAATCCTCTGCGCGATCACTCAAGTGGGTTGATAAGGTAACTAAATAACCCAAACAAAATCCTACTGGACTTGCTGTTCTTTCGTTCTTCTGTTGGAGACCAAAGCAGGTTAGGTTGGCATTCATGAGTTCTGATTATTTTGACCTGGTGGTAGTTGGTGGAGGCAGTGCTGGTTACGCAGCCGCCCGTACGGCAGCGGCTGAGGGTTTGCAGGTAGCAGTGGTCGAAGGAGCTGAGACAATGGGTGGCTTATGTATTCTGCGCGGCTGTATGCCGAGCAAGGCCTTACTGGCGACTGCCTCTGTTGCGACGGCAATTAAGAGGGCTCACCAGTTCGGTTTGCAGACATCAGGGTTTAGCTTATCCGGGAAAGATATCGTGGCTCGTAAAGCAAAGCATGTTGGAGACTTTGCCAGCTATCGCCAACAGCAGCTTGAGCAGGGAGCTTTCGAGCTAATCCGAGGTTATGCAAAATTTCTTGCACCACGCCAAATTGAGGTGGCTTTACGGGATGGCAGGCGACGCTGCTTATCTTTCCAATATGCTCTGCTGGCTACTGGATCTGAAATTGTACACGTTAACATAGACGGACTGGCAGCGATTGGCTACCTGACCAGTGATGAAGTTCTGGAAATGACGGAATTTCCCAAATCGATGGTGGTGCTGGGCGGTGGTGCTATTGCATTAGAAATGGCGACGTATCTGGCAGCTTTAGGAGTCGAGACAACCCTAATCCAGCGCAGTCAACACGTACTCAGTGACGGTGACCAGGACATTGCTGAGGCGATTACAGAAGCACTGGAGTCGGCTGGGATTCGGGTTCATACCGACACCAAGCTGCAGAAAGCATATCGAAATGAGCACGGAAAAGTGATAGAATTTCAACAAAACAATGTGACCAAACAGGTGGTTTGCGAAGAAATACTGCAAGCATTGGGAAGACAGCCGGCTGTTAACGGGCTGAATTTACAGTCTACCGGTGCTCGCCTAGAAGGGAATAAATTCGAGTTTGCTGCTACCCAGCAAGTTGCGGGATGCGATAGTCTATTCGTGGCCGGGGATGTGTGTGGACCACATGAAATCGTACACATAGCAATTCAGCAGGGTGAGTTGGCGGCACGCAATATCGCGCGCTTGCTACGCGATTCTGCTGCCAGCCTTGAAGCTATGGATTACCGGCTGCGTTTGTTCGTGGTGTTTACCAACCCTGAAGTTGCAGTTGCCGGTCTGAGTGAAGCAGATGCTAAAAAAACCGGTATCGACTATCAAGTTGCCAGCTACCCTTTTAATGATCATGGCAAATCACTGGTGATGGAAGAAATTCATGGCTTTGTGAAATTACTTGCTGATTCAGCAGATGGCAAATTGATTGGAGGAGCGGTTGTTGGCCCCCATGGTGCCGAGTTAATTCACGAAATTGTCGTGGCCTTAGCCGCAGAAATGACAGCCGGGCAATTAGCTAACCTGCCCCATTATCATCCAACATTAAGTGAAATTTGGACGTATCCAGCAGAAGAATTGGCCGAAAAATTGCAAACATCATAATTTTTATACTGAATAAATAAAGAAGTAAGAAGAATGGTAAATTGACAGACAAGGTATAACCACTATTCTAATAATTGTGTTAAAGAATTTTCTCAACACCAAGAAAAACAAAGAAGTCACCGCTGAACCACCGGTCAGCATCGCGAAGCAGTCATTTCATGAGCGTGAGTCCACACAGGCTGACGAGCGCTTAAAGGAAACCAGTACCGCAACCACGAAACACATGGAAGAGTACGAAACAATGCAAAATACAAACAATATGTTATCGAACGACGTAGAAATTAAGGGAACTATCAAATTCGAGAGTGAGCTCACAGTTGATGGTAAGATCGAGGGCGAAATATCATCTGAAGGGGATCTGACGATCGGTGAGAATGCACAAGTTGATGGTGAAATCAAAACCCGATCAGTGGTAGTTTATGGGAAGGTTAATGGCAACATAACAGTCAGTGAGCGTTGCGAGTTGAAATCCAAAGCGCAACTGATAGGTGATTTAAAAGCGGCGCGATTAGTTATCGAAGAAGGGGCTACATTTGTTGGTAAATCTGAGGTTACCCCGAATAAAGTTAACATGCCCAAGCCGGAAGCATTCTCTGCTAGCAAACAAAAAGAGGAAGATAAAATAGCCGAATTTGGCACTTAGCAATAACTAACAGGCATGGCCAAGCGGCAATCGCCACCTAAAAAACCTGTCTGTTGCCCGTATTGCGAAAAAGAGCAGCTTGAGTCAACTCATGCAAAATCGACATTTTGCCGGAGTTGCGGCCGCCACTTTAATATTGGCAGTCAGGCTGTTAACACCGACGCGGATAAGATCGTACTCAGGGATGAGGCAGAAAGAGCTGAGGAAAAGCGCAGAAGTCTAGCTCATCAAGCAGAAAAATTCTTTGGCGGGCTACTTGGTCAACCAGGAGACAAAGAGATCTTTTGTTTTGATTGCGGACAGCGCAGCTACGTCAGTCCGCAAGCGCACTCAAGCTTCTGTCCAAGTTGCAGTTCGTACATTGATTTGCAAGATGTTCATGTACAGCGTTCGTTGAGCAGATCGGTACGGACTCATGGCGGGTTAATCATTGAATCAACGGGTTCACTGGCAGGTGGTAAGGTGCTGGTCAGCGATGCGGTTATTGAGGGTGGTCTGGACGCCATGCTGGTTTCCAGCGGACATGTTAGTATTAATCGTAAAGGTGTTATTAGAGGTAGTATTCACGCCAGGACAATTGAGGTGTCTAGAAATTCTGAGCTGAAAATACTAGGTGGCCTTCATGGGGAATCAGTTTTAATTAAAGGTGAGCTGGAAGCAGACGTTTGTGCCTTGCAATGTGTAACGCTATGGAAGACTGCTATTCTGAGAGGCTCGGTAACAACGCGGCTGTTTAAGGTCGCAAAAGGTGCTAATTTTGAAGGGCTGATGGATATCGGGCGCGCCTTTGCTCAAGAATCGAAGAACCCTTTCATCTTCAGTGAGAATACTGGTAATATCGGGACGGTGGTTAGTAGGGACAGCCAACTGGCTGTCTGCTAAATCAGGTTACTACTATTTTCATCAGTGTTTCTGTTGACTGACGCGCACAAGATTCTAAGCTACTTAAACCGATTTTACGATCTAATAGTGGCGAGATATGCTTCCGGGGATCATTGGCCGTACGTATAGATCAATTGCATATTAATAGCTTCAGCAAGGCAGGTTGGAGTGAATGACATAGAAATAGCATCAGAAAAGCGTAAATTATGAATAACGAGCTTGTAAAACTTGCTGAAGGAAAAAGCTGTTTATATCGACCTGAGGATGAGCACGACTCATGCGGCGTCGGCTTTATTGCTGATATAAACGGGGACAAATCGAAGAGAGTACTACAACTCGGGTTGCAATCGTTGTGCAATTTGACACATCGAGGAGCACTGGATGCAGATGCCAAGACTGGGGATGGGGCAGGAGTATTGACACAAATTCCACATAAGTTGTTGCGGGCGGCACTTAGTGAAATGGGGCATCAGCTATATAATGAAAACGATCTGGGAGTTGGGGTATTTTTCCTGCCGCGCGAAAACAGCTATGCAACGGGAAGAATTCGCAGCCTTGCTGAGAGTATTTGTCATCGGCGGGAGCTATTTATCTTCGGTTGGCGGAAGGTGCCAGTGAATGTCAATGTGCTCGGGTTAAAGGCATCAATGACTATGCCAGTTATCGAACATCTACTGGTTGGTCGCCCGGAGGGCATGAGTGATGACGATTTTGAGCGGACACTCTATCTGGTGCGCAAAGAACTGGAGCATGCGACGGCCCAGGATGGAATTAAGGATTTTTACGTAGCAAGTTTTTCGCAGCGTGTGATTAGTTACAAAGCGCTGTTGATATCAACCTCGCTGGAAAAGTTCTACAAGGATCTTGCTGCAGAAGATTACGAAACTGCGATTTGCGTTTATCACCAGCGTTACAGTACCAACACCTTTCCCACCTGGCCACTTTGCCAACCTTTCAGGACACTTGCACATAATGGTGAAATCAACACGATCCGCGGCAACCGCAACTTTATGAAAGCACGCGAGGCGGATCTTGCTGCGAGTGTCTGGGGCGATGATATCAAGTTATTGAATCAAGTTATACAGCCAGGTGGCTCGGACTCTGCCAGTCTGGATAATGTCTTGGAACTACTGACCCTTTCAGGACGCAGTATACTGCATTCCATGATGATGTTAGTGCCACCAGCCTGGCGTGCTGAGAAGGGGATATCGCCTGAACAGGCTGAATTTTACGAGTACCACCGAAGCATTGTTGAACCTTGGGACGGCCCTGCTGCTTTGGCATTTACTGATGGGATTACAGTGGCGGCATGTCTAGACCGAAATGGGTTGCGTCCCGCGCGCTATAAACTAACAGCAGACGGCATTCTCAGCCTTGGTTCAGAAGTAGGAACTGTAAAATTTGATGATAGTACGGTGATTCAAAAAGGCCGACTAGCACCTGGGGAAATGATTGCGGTAGATACCGCTGCCGGTCGCTTATTACGGGAAAATGAGATCAAGCAAGAGCTTGCCACCCGCAGACCATACGGCAAGTGGATCAAAGACAATTTGATACGCCTAGAGAATTTGGCTAAAGGCCAGGCCGACAAAAAAGTTGGAGGGTTAGATATTATCTCGCTGACGCAGCAGCAGGTTGCTTTTGGCTACTCGAAGGAAGAGATTGAAATGATTCTCAAGCCCATGATCACGAATGGTCAGGAACCAGTTGGCTCTATGGGTGATGATACTCCGCTGGCTGTGCTTTCTCAGCAGCCAAGGCTGCTGTACACCTACTTTAAGCAATTATTTGCACAGGTTACCAACCCGCCAATAGACCCTATCCGTGAGCGTTTGGTAATGACATTGGTGACGACTATGGGACCGCGCAGAAATATACTTGCGGAGAGTCCCGAGCACGCAGCGGTGGTCATGTCCAAAAGTCCAATTTTACTGGGGCACGAGTTTGACGCGCTCAAACAGCTGGGTGACAAAGGGCATAAGCATCAGGTTTTTGATGTTACCTGGCCGCTCAGTGAAGGAAAATTAGGCTTGGAGCATGCACTCAAGCAGCTCTGTATTGATGCCGAAAAGGCGGTCGAGAGTGGTGCGAGTATATTGATTTTGAGTGATCGGGCCGTCGACCATCAGCGGGTAGCCATGCCGATGTTACTGGCAGTAGGTGGAATCCATCACCATTTGACAAGAGTCGGTAAGCGCATGCGTTGTAGCTTGGTGGCAGAGAGCGGTGAAGCACGAGATGTTCACCAGATGGCCTGCTTGCTTGGCTATGGTGTTAGCACCATTTACCCTTATCTGGCTTTGGAGACTGCGCACGAGTTGCATGATGATGGGGCTCTACCTGATGATTTAACCCTAAATCAAGCTCTGCTTAATTACCGGGGGGCTATCGAAAAAGGTATCCTGAAAATCATGTCTAAAATGGGGAATTCAGTACTGAATTCCTATCGTGGCGCTGAAATTTTCGAAGCTGTGGGCATTGGTTCTCAGGTTATATTTGATTGCTTTGCTAATACGCCTTCACAACTGGATGGAATTGGTTATAGTCATATAGCTGAAGAATCGCTCAAGCGCCATTCAATGGCTTATGAAGTTTCTGTACCTGAGGAAGGGGAACTAAAGCTAGGTGACTATGGCTTCTATCGTTTTCGCCGCAACGGTGAGTTGCATGCAGTTACTCCTCCGGTGATCAAAAGCTTTCATGCTTTTGTCCGAAAGAACGATCCTGAGGACTACAAGAAATACGTTGCTGCGCTGCATGAAGCGACTCCGCACTCTTTGCGTAACCTGATGGAAATAAAGCCGGCTGCCGGTGGTGCTGTGCCATTGGAAGAGGTTGAGCCAGTTGAGGAAATACGCAGTCGATTTACTACGGCTGGAATGTCGCTTGGGGCTTTGAGTCCAGAGGCGCATGAGTGCCTGGCAATTGCAATGAACAGGATTGGCGGCAAATCCAATAGCGGTGAAGGTGGCGAAGACCCGGAACGTTTTCACCGTCGACCTAATGGAGATTTAGCAAATAGTGCAATCAAACAGATTGCGTCCGGTCGATTCGGAGTGAAAGCAGCATATCTGGCAAGTGCTAAGGAAATTGAAATTAAAATGGCGCAGGGAGCGAAGCCGGGTGAGGGTGGCCAACTTCCCGGACATAAAGTAAGTGCCTACATTGCAAAGTTGCGCAGCAGTGTGCCAGGAGTCACATTAATTTCTCCTCCGCCACATCACGATATTTATTCAATCGAAGATCTGGCACAGCTAATCCATGATTTAAAAGAGGTTAACCCAAGGGCCAGAATTTGCGTTAAGTTAGTAGCGGAGACGGGCGTAGGTACGATTGCTGCAGGTGTCGCCAAAGCTCATGCAGACATCATATTGGTGAGTGGGCACGATGGCGGTACCGGTGCGTCGCCTTTAAGCTCGATCAAACACGCTGGCCTGCCATGGGAACTCGGAGTGGCAGAAACCCACCAGGTTCTCATGCTGAATAATCTTCGCAATCGTATTACCCTGCGTACAGATGGTGGTATGCGTTCTGGTGAAGACATCATTTATGCGGCGCTCTTGGGAGCAGAAGAGTATAATTTTGGTACGTCAGCATTAATAGCGACGGGGTGTGTTTATGTGCGCCAGTGCCATCTGAATACATGTCCGGTCGGAGTCGCTACCTTGGATGAGCGCCTGCGGGCCAAATTTAAAGGTTCGCCCGATAATGTAGTAAACTTTTTCAATGGTGTAGCCAATGAGGTGCGTGAAATGATGGCGCAGTTGGGATTTAGAACCATGAATGAAATGATTGGTAGAGTAGAATGTTTGAGTCAGCGAGAACTGCCCGATCATCCGAAAGCGAATACCTTGCGCCTCGAGCCACTATTGGCCAATGTCGTGGACGACGACAGCCAGCCGCGCTACTGCACACGCGAACGCAATGATGGTCCGCATGATCGACCGCTGGATGATTTGATACTGCAGGATGCGCAGGATGCTATCACTGATTGTGTACCGGTAACCCTCGCGTACAATGTCAAGAATACCAATCGCTCAGTTGGCACTAAGCTTTCAGGAGAGATAGGGTATCAGCATGGTGAACAGGGGCTGCCTGCCTGCACTATCTCCATCGACCTTAAGGGCAGCGCCGGACAAAGCTTCGGTGCTTTCTTGAGCCCGGGAGTTAAACTTTCACTGACTGGCGAGGCAAATGACTATGTTGGCAAAGGTATGTCCGGAGGCGAAATAATAGTCCGTCCTGCGGCTGACAGAGGATTTGTTGCGCACGAAAATTCGATCATTGGAAATACAGTAATGTATGGTGCCACTGGCGGGCTATTGTTGGCAGCAGGACGCGCAGGCGAACGCTTTTGCGTAAGAAACTCCGGCGGAAGTGCGGTCGTTGAAGGGGCGGGTGATCACGCCTGTGAGTACATGACCAATGGGCTGGTTGTCATACTGGGAACTATTGGAAAGAATATGGGGGCCGGCATGACAGGCGGACTTGCTTATGTATACGCTACGAAAACAGAGCTGGTAGACCTCATCAACCCTGAACTTGTAACGCTGCAATCAGTATCAGATCAGCAACATGTGCGACAGCTCAAGGAACTTATAGAACAGCATCTCAAAGAAACTCAGAGTGAGAGAGCAGCTGAGATTCTGGATGACTGGCAAGTAGCACTTGACCAGTTTACCATGGTAGTACCAAAACCGCCTCCCAGCAAAGAAAGCTCAGCAGATAAGAGAAAAGCTGATGCGACCATCAGTGAGTCGATCACAGCAGTCAAAGCATGAGCTTTGACAGGTTGTGACTAATTTATTGTTAATTACAGGATTGTATTATGGACATTGTCACTCAATTAGCAGTTTTTCTGGAGAATAAACCTGGCGCTTTAGCTCGCATGTGTAGGGTACTCGAGAAGGAGAAAGTCAATATTTTGGGTCTTACTGTTTCTGACACAGTTGATCATTCCGTGATCAGGATGGTTGTCAGTGACACGACCAAGGCCTTACATCTGTTGGAGCAGCACAATGTTCTGGTGGTAGAGACCGAAGTCCTGATGATAGAGAATGATAACAGGCCGGGTGGTCTAGCGCTGTTGGCAGAAAAATTGTCTCAAGCAGAAATCAATATCGAGTATGCTTACCTGGCTAATGGTGTTAAAGCTCGAAAGGGCACGCTTTTTTTGCGTCCGGGAAATATTCAGAAAGCGCTGGAAATACTTTCTGCTATTGAGTGAGCAGTATGGCTCATCCACAAGAGTGCTGTGATGTTTGTATAATAGGTGCTGGCATTTCGGGGCTGAGTGCGGCACGTAAACTTCAAGCTGAAGGAAAGAGCGTAATACTGCTGGAAAAATCCCGTGGGGTAGCAGGGAGGGCAGCGACCCGGCGTTGGCAGGGTGCTGTTGTTGATCACGGTACGCAGTATTTTACAGTTCGATCGCACGCTTTTAACCAGTTTGTTGAAGCTATGCTTGAACAAGGCACCTGTTTCCGCTGGAGCAAAGGATTCCATTTTTTTGATGGAACAGAACTTATAGCACCTGCCAGCAGTTCCGGTCATCCAAGATATGCCTGTGAGAATGGTATGAGCTCAATCGGAAAATTTCTTGCGGCTGATATGGATATTCGGCGTGAAGCGAAAGTAGTTTCTATCAGTAAAGAAGAAAAGTCATGGTTGGTAACGCCACTTAATGGAGCGGCAGTCAGAGCGCAAACTCTAGTAATGTCACCACCAGCGCCGCAGTGCCTGGATTTACTTAAAGGCTGCCATCAGGAACTCGATCTTAACTTTATGGCAGGTTTGGCTTCCGTACGATACGCACCAAGTTTGTGTGTAGTAGGTGTTTATAAGCAGGAGCCGCCTGAGTGGAAAGGAATTCAGTTGGCGGATGATCGAATACTATCCTGGATAGCCAATGATACGTCGAAGCGCCATCAGCCTCCCATAGGTTATTCCAGCATAATAGTTTTCCATGGCAGTGCACCATTCAGTGAGAAATGGCTGGCTCAGGATCTTGATGAGGCTGCTGACCGCATGCTGGCCCAGGCAGGCAAACTAATTGGCCAGTGGTTAGAGAAACCATGCGAAAGGTTTATTCACCGCTGGCGCTATGCGTTGGTCACTAACGGATACAACGAAGCGTACTTCTTAAAATCCAGCAAGCAACCATACATGTACGCGATTGGTGATGCGTTTTATGGGGCCAAGGTTGAAGGAGCTTTCCTATCCGGCCTGGAGGCTGCTAATGACATACTTTTTGAAGGTTGCCATGAGTAAGCGTGGGCGGTACGTTTGGCGGCTAGTTTCAATTATTCAGTTCATACTACTGTCGTTGTTAGTATATTGTCTTGCTGGCTGTGCGGGTAAACGCAGTTTGCCTCCTTATGAGAAACCTTTGCCGCGTACAGCTGTGCAGCATGTTCGCACTACAGCTTACACACACTCAGAAGCAGATCACCGGGCTTACGGTCGTATGACAGCATCTGGCAATAGACTGCGCTTTGGTCGAATATCCAGTGCGGCGGCGGATTGGTCACGCTGGCCATTGGGCACGGTTTTCCGGCTGTGTGATACCGGCCAACTGTTTGAGATTGATGACTACGGGTGGATGCTGGCTGGTACAAATACCATCGACATCTACCAGCCGACTCGAGCTGCAATGAACCGCTGGGGCGTTCGCCATGTTGAGATTGAGGTATTGCAATGGGGAGACATCGAGCGCAGCCGCCAGATCATGATTCCCCGTCGCCAGCACAAGCATGTTGCCAGAATGCTTCGTCAGATCGAAAAGCGTTATCATTAGGATGAACTATGGCGTTTAGTCTGGTAGCAAATTATCAGCCGAGAGGTGACCAGGGAGTTGCCATCGAACGGTTGACCCGATCGATCCAGGCAGGCAACCGCCATCAGACTTTGCTTGGGGTCACTGGTTCCGGCAAAACTTTTACCATGGCTAATGTGGTTCAGCAGATCAATAAACCGACACTGGTCATGTCGCATAACAAGACTCTGGCCGCTCAGCTATATTCAGAATTTAAACAGTTTTTTCCTCAAAATGCAGTCGAGTACTTTGTTTCATACTTTGACTACTACCAGCCAGAGGCATATATCCCGCGCACGGATACTTATATTGAGAAAGATTCATCGATTAATGATGAGATTGAACGTCTGCGATTATCTACTATGTCATCATTGCTTTCCAGGCAGGATGTTTTGGTGGTAGCCAGTGTTTCTTGCATCTACGGCTTGGGAGATCCCGAGGATTTTGAGATGATGTTATTGACCCTCAAGCAGGGACAGCAGCTTAGCCGTGAAACCTTACTGGCGAAACTGGTAGATATGCTCTACGAGCGCAATGATATTGCTTTTGAGCGGGGTAAATTTCGAGTCCGTGGAGATGTTGTTGAAATTTACCCTGCCAACAAGGACGAGCAGGCAGTAAGGGTTGAGTTTTTTGGTGATGAAATTGAGCGAATTTCGCAGGTGGACCCATTAACAGGACAGGCAATGGATCAGCTGACTGTACTCAGTCTGTTCCCGGCCAAGCAGTTTGTAACGCCGCAGGATAAGCTGAGGCGTGCCCTGGGGCTGATCCGGCAAGAACTTGATCAAAGGGTAGCCGAGTTTGAAAGTAGAGGGCAGTTAATTGAAGCCCAGAGGATCCGCATGCGCAC
>CAZHRP010000056.1:0-12906 GCA_964535055.1 uncultured Chthoniobacteraceae bacterium | reverse complement strand
TCCAAGCACCTCACGCTGCGTCTCGCTACGAAGTTTGTGATTGATCCGGGCTAGACGCGCTACCCGCCGTTGCCACCACTGGCCTGTTCGCCGTCTAGGAATGTTGAGTTCAAGCAGAAGGAAAGTATGACGATACTGTAAAATAGGCCAATGCGGACAGTAAGAGGGATACAATTGATGCCGGGATCGTTTGTCGCATGGACTTCTTGCACGCACAAACGATGAGCCATATCAGGGCGCCCAAGCCACTTGCTGCGGTGATGAAAAGGAATACCGGCCAGATATCCACCCAAGTCGACCATACATTCATTCGTGATGGGCTACCCGCGTTGAATTGAACCGTAGTCGCACCTCCGACGATCAGGAATAGGTAAGTCATCGTTGCAGCGACGACGGCAGGAACTCCGCCAGCAAACACAAACTTCGCGGCTGGATGCAGTGCGTCGGGGCTCCCAGGTTCGCGCTTGCGCAGCTCCCGAACGCTCGAACCGATCGCAAGACGAAAAGATAGGACTCGGCAGTAGAATTTTATAAGCATCTACTGTTTGCTTGAGAACCTCCTGCAATCTTTTTTCTTCCTCATTTCTAGGTCTCCCTTACATCTGATATTCTTCCCTCGGTGCTCGATAAAACACATGGGGTCCTGCGTTACCTACAGATGGTCTGCGCCTATAATTTCTAGCAGCAACGGACATTTCTGAAATGTTTCGTGTTACGAAATTGTTCCAATAGTTTTTTTGTAGTATTGCGCAGTAATTTATTATCATAACTTTTAAGCATGCATCACTCTATATTATTACATTTTCTTATCGTTAGCTTTGCCGGATCGCTTTTCGCAGCTCCACCAACCATCATTCATCATCAGGGACGTATAATCGTCGGGGGTGCCAACTACGGCAGTCCCACTACAGCGAAGGTCTACATCAACTCCTCCGGGAGCCAGTACGGCCTTCACATCTTGGGTTATGCTGCGAAGACATCCTGCCTAATGGAAAGGCGGCCCGGTTCTGCCGGATCAGGGTGGAGGTTAATTGAACAGAAAAAGGAAGAAAGAAAAAAGGGGTCTTTCTCTACTTTTTAGCAAGCCTTGTCAGGGTGCAATACTGATGCCGAGACAACTGCAAGTTGAATTTGCCGGGGCTTTCTACCATGTGATGGCGCGAGGCAATCGCCGGAAAGACAATGTCATGGATGATACTGACCGACAAACATACGAGGCTTGCTGGGAGGAAGCAGTCCAGTATGACCGGGAGGGGTTACTTTTAGCTGAGGTAACTCCAGCAGACCGAGCCAGTATTCAGGAGTTAGCTGTGGTTAATTCTTTGCTGGGCGACTTTCCGAGGTGACCCAGCATTGCGATGGCTGGCAGGCCGACCAGGAATTCGCGGGCTCGTTTGGCCAGCGAGATACTGAGACCAACCTCTTGTGATAGTCCTAGCGATGCACCCAACAGCATAAATCCACCTTCCTGGATTCCGAAGCCACCTGGAATAATAAAGGCGGCGCGGCGCAGCCCCAAAGTCAGGCTTTCCAGTAATAGTGCCATGGCAAAGCTTTGTGGCACACCAAACACCCAGAGCAGCAGCCACACTTCGCCGACGCTGACTACCAGTGCAGCCAGTCGCCAGCCAATCGATTTGGCAACAGCACCCGGACGATCGTAAATGCTTTTTAATTCGACTTCGACAGCCGATGCGGTGACTGATTCTGCGGTGTCACCGGATTGACGAAACTTGCGGATCATCCGTTTGAGAGATTTTCCCAGTTTGCCGGAATATTGCAGATAAACGAAAATTGCCAATGCCAGCGAGAATGCCAACATGACTACCAGCAGAAGCATTGCGATGTTGCCCTGGCCGGGCAGGGTCATCAGCAGGACAGCGCCGCACAGTGAAAAGATGGCCTGACCCAGGGTGCCAAGCGTGACATCGGCGATCACCGAGGCGATTGCCGGAGCGGGTCGGGTGCCGGCTTGCATGGCCAGGCGGCAGCGCCAGACATCACCGCCTACTTGCGCGACTGGCAGCAGGTTATTGATGCTATTCGCCAGCCAGCGCCATTCCCATAGCCGGAACCAGCTAAGCTGTAAACCGTCCGGCAATAGCGGCCGCCAGGCAAAGGAAGCAACCAATAGGAACGCGGCAAAAATAACCACTGTTGCCGCCAACCAAAACCCCAGTTCACCAAGTGTGAGCCAGATGGTGCTAAGATCCTGCGTGCTCAGTAAGAGTGCTAACAGGCCAAGCCCAAATGCCCAGCGCAGCCAGCCAAAGCGGGCGGCAGGCAACTGAGTAGCATCGCTCATTCTGTATCCAGATCAGGGGGCAGCTCGACGGAAAAGTCATCGGCAGAGTCTCCCGTATCCTCGCGGTCATCAATCAGAAATTCGCGGCGCTGAATGTAGGCCTCCCGGACGAACAGGTAGCGGTCGATCGCAGCCCGGTCGACAGCATCGATCTTGCCGGATGCTTCCGAGCGGTCATTGACCATGCCGGAGACAGTAAGGGTTAATCCGGCATCCTGGATTTGCAGCAAATCAAGGTAAGCAACCCGATACAACCAGGGAGCAACCCGGGCTGGAGCATCCCGCATGTTGGACGGTCCCAGCACTGGCAGTACCAGGTAAGGACCCGCCGGAACGCCCCAGACTGCCAGGGTTTGACCAAAGTCCTCGTGATGTTTCTCGAGTCCCATCTTAGTGGCAGGATCAAAGAACCCGGCCAGGCCAACCGTTGAATTGATCAGAAACCGGGGTAAATTAGAGGCGGCTTCCTTTGGCTTTCCCTGCAGCAGTTGGTTGGCGGCTGTGATCGGGTCAGAAAGATTGCTGAAAAAATTAGCTACTCCATTGCGTAGCGGCTTGGGAAGAACCGTTTGGTAGACGGTGGTAATCGGCCGGAACAAGACTGTATCGAGGCCCTGGTTGAGCGAAAAGAAAACCCGGTTCATACCCTCGAGCGGGTCATTGTTTGGTATGGCCTCCGGCTCTGGTTCAAATTCGACCAGTTGTTTATCCGGGAGGTCGCCGCCGGGGCCATCGTATGGTGATGGTCGGGAGTTTTGTTCGCGTGAGTTGGAGGCGCAGCTGGCAAGTGCGAGTGCTGCTAATAGTAACAACACCGAACGCAAACGGTGCAGCTGGTTAGTGATGAGAGGGATCATGCTCATGAGAAATTAGTAATTGGTTGACGGATTATTTTCCTGGCCAGCCACCGTAACGGTCGATTTTCTCGCGTATCTCGGCTAGCAGGTTCTCATACCCTTTGGACTTAATAGTGCGTTGGTATTCCGCCCGTTTGACCGCCAGATCGCTGACCCCATCGACGACGACATTGATGACCCGCCAATTGCCGCCCAATCGTGCCAGCACATAGTCCATCGGTACTTCCTTACCGGATTTTCCACGCAAGACGGTGCGGACCATGATTTGGCCACGGCTGATCGGTTTGCTTTCGACTACGGCGAAACTTTGCCCGGAAAAGCTATCAAACTGGTCAGCCATTTGAGCCACGGCCAGCGCGGTAAAAGCGTCCACAAATGCTTCCCCTTGCTGCGGGCTAAGCGCCTTCCATTCTGAGCCAAGCACCACTTTGGAAATAGTTGGGAAGTGGTAGGCGGTGTCAACGGTCGGGGCGAGCTTTTGAAAGCGTGTTGCGTAATTCCAGCTGCTGCCGGCCTGCATGCTGGACAGTAAGCTTTGTTGTAATTTTTCTACTGTCCGGGTAGCGGCCGCTGTGTCAGCAGAGACTTTCGGTTGCCACAGCAGAAATATTGTCAGCACAGCAAGCTGCGGAAGTAATGATTTTATGCGCATAAGTTATTGTTTAAAGTATCCCTTAATCGGCGGGTAGTGCAAGGAGGGCCGCTCAGACTGGTGAAATAACATTGCAATATACGAGGCAAGGTACACCTTACAAATTCACGATATTTTTTCTAACATAATTGAAAGACCCATTTTCCAGCCAGAATTGGGGCCAGTCGTCCAAGGTTAAGGCAATCTTCGGGGGGTGGGCTCAGTTTGTCGCTGCCCGCGCCAGCTTGGTTTGCGCTGCATTTTTCCTGCTAACGGTAGGGCTTGCAATCTACGCAGCCTCCCATCTTGGAATTGATACTTCCAACGAGCGGCTCCTGATACCCGGGCCGGAATATCTCGAGGCGCGCGAGCGCTATCGTGATGCCTTTCCCCACAGCGGCAAGGAATTACTGATCGTTGTAGAATCTGCTACGCCGGAAACGACCCGTGATGCGGCCGCTGAACTTTTCGATCGCTTGAATGAAATGCCGGAAATTTTTCGCACTTTGGAATGGCCGGGAGAGTCGCAATTCCTGCGTGAGAACAGGCTGCTTTACCTCGTGCTTGATGAAATCGAAGACATTACCAACCGGCTTGCCAGGGCGCAGCCATTTCTGGCCCGGCTGGCCGGTGATACCAGCCTGCCCAGGTTGTTCGGGACGCTGGAACTGGCTCTGGATCCTGATTTGGCAGAGGCCGATATCGAGC
Source organism: uncultured Chthoniobacteraceae bacterium (assembly GCA_964535055.1). Taxonomy (GTDB): domain Bacteria; phylum Verrucomicrobiota; class Verrucomicrobiia; order Chthoniobacterales; family CAKUMP01; genus CAYUDZ01. The sequence goes on along the minus strand of CAZHRP010000056.1, from coordinate 8,405 downwards.
TTGATCCGATTCTTTATCAACTCGAGCAATCGCTTACCATGGCCCGGACTGGACAACCGCATTTGCTTTCCTGGACGGAGGTCATGGCAGGGGAAAGTTCCGGGCCTGATTTGCGGCGCCAATTTCTGATTGCCTATCCGGATATGGACAACCGCCAGTGGTTATCGGCTGCGGCTGCGGTGGAGACGATCCGCGAGGTCGAAAAGGAGTTGCAGCTGGCTGAGCGATTTGGCGCGACAGTCCGGCTGACAGGTTCGGTGGCGCTGGCGTATGATGAGCGGCTCACGATAGTGAACGATGGCAGATCTGTGGCTGTCATGGCGATGGTTATGGTAGCGATCGTGCTGGCGCTGGGGTTGCGCTCCGGGCGGTTGATATTGGCATCCTTGATCACATTGATCGTTGGCTTGTGCTGTACTGCGGCATTTGCTGCGGCCACGGTTGGCAGCCTCAATATGATCTCGGTGGCTTTTGCCGGGTTGTACATTGGCTTGGGGATCGACTATGCGATCCATTACTGTCTGCGGTTCCGCAAGAATCTTGACGATGGCTGTACCCGGGATGAAGCGCTAGGGCAGACCTCGATCATGCTCGGGCCGACATTGCTGGTGTGTGCGATCAGCACGATGATCGGATTCTATTGCTTTATCCCGACGGCTTATCGCGGGCTGTCCGAGCTTGGTCTGATTGCGGGTTCCGGCATGTTGATCAGCCTGGTATTGAGTCTTTCTTTGCTGCCGGCACTGATCAAGTTGTTAGGGTTCCGGCGCGCCAGCGGCAATGCGAGTAAGATTGGGCTTAACTGGATACGGCCGCTAGCCAGTGCCCCGGACCATTTTCGTACTCCTTACCGATTGTTGGCCATATTATTGACGGTGCTTGGTCTGCTCGCATTGCCGCTGGTCACTTTTGATTCCAACCCGCTCAATTTGCGGTCTCCACATAGTGAAGCTGTGATTACACTGAACGAAATCGACGATGACCCAAGGGTCAACTTACGCAGCGTGAATGTGCTGGCGGAAGATAAGGAGCAGGCGGCGGATTTGGCGGCGCGATTGCAGGCGCTCGGAATGGTGGATAAAGTTGTGCTGGCCGATGACCTTATCCCGGCCCAGCAGGACGAGAAGCTGGCCATGCTGTCCGACCTGTCTTTAATTCTGGGGTTAGATACATTTGGGGCTGACAATTTTTCTGTTCAGACCCGTAGCGAGGAACAAAATTCAGCGGCGCTCAAGCAATTGCTGGACACGCTGCAACAGGTCGAGCGAAGCGGTGCCGAGGAGAATCTGGCGGCGACCATCCGGGACTTTCTGAGTTATGAAGAGTCGCTGGCTGCAGACGAGGCAAAGGCATTGTGGCAGCAGTTAGAGAAGGGGATGCTAACTACCCTGCCGACGGCTATCGGTCAATTACTCGAGTCCTTGCAGGCGGATCTTGTCACGGCAGATTCCCTGCCGCAGGAATTACGTGCCAAATGGATTGGTGGTCAGGGTGAGCGACGCCTGCAAATCATTCCGGTGGAACAAGCGGAGTCCGGTGCCGGCAAGAGTGAGTTCGTCGAACAAATTTATAGTGTTACTGACCGGGCCACGGGACGACCGGTGTCTGAACACATAGCGGGTGAAGCCATTTCGAGCAGTTTTCGCGTAGCCATGGTGATCGCGCTGGCCGCAATCGCAGTGGTCGTTTACACGGCTACCCGGCAGGTTATCGACACATTGCGAATTTTGGGATTGCTGCTATTGACAGCATTGCTAACCACAGCTGTGACGGTGCCGCTCGGACTTGACTTTAATTTTGCCAATGTCATCGCGATTCCATTGTTGCTTGGCCTGAGTGTTGATACGACGATCCATCTGGTTGACCGTTGGCGCAAAGGTGGAGTTTCTGCGGCGAGTTTGCTGCTAACTACCACCAACCGGGCGGTTATTGTCAGCGCACTCACCACCATGTGCAGTTTTAGCAACTTGGCATTTGCCGATCATCGGGGGATGGCCAGCATGGGCTTGCTGCTCTTTGCCGGTACCTGTCTGATGCTCTTCATTAACATGCAAATACTGCCCGCGTTGCTGCCGTCCAGGGCAAGGGAAATAGGAAACTCTAAGCTGTCGGGATCAGATAATCCTACCGTAAATTAATTTTCATCTTGTCGGCCAGCCGCTGTTGGCTGAAAACGTCATTATCTCAATGAAAGCAAAAGTAACTGTCATGCCCAAGCGCAGCATTCTGGATCCGCAGGGAGTCGCGGTACGCGATGCCATGCGACAACAGGGAATGGAACAAATTTCAAGTGTCAGGATCGGCAAGGTGATCGAAATCGAGGTAGCCGAAGGTGATGCTTTGGATGAAGCCAAGCTCAATGAAATCTGCCATGAACTGCTCTCGAACCCGGTGATCGAGGACTATCAGCTTGAGGTTGAACCGTGACCCCTGCAATTGCCGTTATTCAATTTCCCGGCTCAAATTGTGACCAGGACTGTGTGATCGCACTCAACGATCTGGGCGCAGCGGCGCAACTGGTCTGGCACAAGGAACCATCGATCAAACAATTCGATGCGGTGGTAGTTCCCGGTGGATTTTCTTATGGCGACTATTTGCGCTGTGGCGCGATCGCCCAATTTTCACCGGTGATGCGTTCGGTGATGGCGCGGGCCGCTGAGGGTCTGCCGGTACTTGGAATCTGTAATGGATTTCAGATCCTGTGTGAATGCGGACTCTTGCCCGGCGCATTAATGCGTAATAGCAGCCTGCACTTTATCTGTGAGTATGTGTATTTGCGAGTAGAATCCAATGACTCGCCAGTTAGCAGTCAGGCGCTGGCTGGCGAAGTATTGCGCGTGCCAATTGCCCACGGAGAAGGCAATTATATTGCTGCTGACGCAGAGCTGGCGGAGTTGGAGCAGGAGCGGCGTGTTTTATTCCGTTATAGCAATGCTGCCGGTGAAGCTACTGCGGATGCTAACCCGAATGGCTCGGCGGCCAACATTGCAGGCATCTGCAATCGCGCGCGCAATGTGGCAGGTATGATGCCGCACCCGGAGCGTGCCTATGAGCCCCGGTTGGGCAGTAGCGACGGGCGTAAACTGCTTGAGTCTTTGATCGCCAGTTGTCAAACCAGAGAGGCGAAATTGGTATGAGTGTTGAGGCAGGAAACAGCACTGAAATCACGGCTGAAATGATTGCCAAGCACGGGATAACTCCTGAAGAGTATACCCGTATCGAAGAAATTCTCGGGCGCACTCCTAACCTAACCGAGCTGGGGATTTTTTCGGTCATGTGGAGCGAGCATTGCTCGTATAAAAATTCACGGCTGGAACTCAAAAAGTTTCCGACGACCGGTGAGCGGGTCCTGGTCAAAGCCGGGGAAGAGAATGCCGGGGTTATTGATATCGGCGACGGCTGGGCGGTCTGTTTTAAAATGGAAAGCCACAACCATCCCAGTGCGGTCGAGCCATTTCAGGGTGCGGCGACTGGAGTGGGGGGGATCATTCGCGATATCTTTACGATGGGTGCCCGCCCGGTATTCAGCTTGAACTCGTTACGCTTTGGTCCGATCAGCGGCGAAGGCCCTCAGCAGCAGAACAATCGCCGTTTATTTTCCGGTGTGGTTGCGGGCATTTCGCACTATGGCAATTGCATCGGGATTCCAACCATTGGTGGTGAAGTTTATTTTGACAGTAGCTATCAGGGTAATCCGCTGGTGAATGTTTTTTGCCTGGGAGTCTTACGGCATGAACAAATTGCCCGTGGTGCTGCTGAAGGAATCGGTAATCCGGTTTTCTATGTCGGTGCTGAAACCGGTAGAGACGGTCTGGCTGGCGCAGCGTTTGCTTCGCGTGAGCTAACTGAGGAATCCAAGGAAGACCGGCCGGCAGTTCAAGTCGGCGATCCGTTTAAAGAAAAGCTGCTGCTCGAAGCGTGCCTGGAATTACTTGAGAGTGGTTGTGTCGCTGGAATCCAGGATATGGGTGCGGCTGGCTTGACTTGCTCGACCTGCGAAACAGCCTCCCGCGGAGGAACCGGAGTTGAGATCGACCTGGCACTGGTGCCGCAGCGTGAACCGGGCATGACTCCGTATGAAACCATGCTGAGTGAGTCCCAGGAACGCATGTTGATCATAGTCAAAAAGGGCGAGGAGGAGACCGTTCGCAGGATCTTTGAAAAATGGGATTTACCTTATGCCGAAGTTGGTCAAGTCAAAGACGATGGGATGATGAGGGTGTTGGGCCAGGGACAGGTGGTAGCGGAAATTCCGGCTGCTAAGCTGGCAGACGAGGCACCAGTCTATGAGCGTGAGAGTTGTGCTCTGGAAATTCCACAACCGGTCGATCCGGATGCGGTTCCGGAGTTGTCGCCCGAGCAGGTATTACCGAAGCTCTTAGCTGATCCTTCGATAGCCAGCAAACACTGGGTCTATCGCCAGTATGATCATATGGTCAGGATCGGGACTGTCGTGCCGCCGGGATCCGACGCCGCGGTATTCTATATCCGTGAAGCAGGTAAGTATGTTGCTGCAACTTCCGACTGCAATTCCACATTCTGCCGGCTCGATCCGTACACCGGTGCCCAGTTGGCAGTCAGCGAGGCAGCTCTCAACCTGGCTTGTTCCGGTGCCCGACCGCTGGCGGTGACCGATAACCTCAACTTTGGCAATCCTTACAAGCCGCGCAATTTCAGTCAGCTTCGTGCTGCAGTCGAAGGAATGGCAGAAGCCTGCCGGTGCTTTGGTACGCCGGTTACCGGCGGCAATGTCAGTCTCTATAACGAGAGCCCTGAGGCGGCAGTCGACCCGACTCCGACGGTCGGCATGGTTGGTTTGATCGATGAGCCAGAGCACATTACCCGGCAGTTTTTCCGGGCAGCAGGTGATGACGTTGTGTTAGTTGGCGGCTTCGGCGATGAACTTGGCGGCAGCCATTACCTGAAACTTTGTCATGCTATGAAGGAGGGTAGGCCGCCGGTTGCAGACTTGGACATGGCCAAGCTATTGGTAGATACATTGCTGGCGGCGATCAGGTCAGGGTTGGTGCGCAGTACGCATGATTGTTCGGAGGGTGGTCTGGCGGTTGCTTTGGCAGAGTGCTGTTTTGGTGATCCGCCGCTGGGAGCAGAAATCGATCTCGGTGATACCGGAGTACGCCCTGACGTTCTCTGGTTTAATGAATCCGCCCGCCGGGTCGTGCTTACTACCGCGCCGGAGTCTACCGATAAGCTTATCGAGGTATTTGCGACGGCCGGTTTGACGGCCAAAAAAATCGGCACGACTGGCGGCGATCGGATTACCCTTGCAGCAGATCGCAAATCCTGGAGTTGGGAGCTGGATGCTCTGCGACAGTCTTGGTCGAGTGCCATAGCAGACCTTATGGCCGGGGTTGAGAATTAAGATGATGGATTTCTTTCAACTAGCAATTGAGTGGTGCCATTAACTGTACTAGTATTGTAAAGTGAAGAGCACTTCCGGTAACCATCATCCTTCGCACGAATGTGGAGTCTTCGCGGTTTACGGACATCAGAATGCTCCATTGCTGACCTATTACGGGTTGTTTGCATTACAACATCGTGGCCAGGAAAGTGCCGGGATCGTTGCAGCCGGAGAACCATACTCGCCATTTGTAGCGCAAAAAGGCATGGGGCTGGTATCGCAGGTTTTCTCCAAAGAGAAGCTGGAAAAGCTGCAGGGCACCCGTGGCGTCGGGCATGTCAGGTATTCGACGACCGGTTCGACAACCAAGTTAAATGCGCAACCGTTGACTGTTGACTGTGGTCGCGGGCAGTTGGCCATTGGCCATAATGGTAATCTGGTGAATGCCGCAATGCTGCGTGATGAGCTGGAAAGCAAAGGCTCGATTTTTCAGACGACTGGTGATACTGAGATTTTTCTGCATCTGCTGGCGCAACCATCCAGCAATGGCAACTCTGCGCTGGGTAACCTGCAACGGGTACAAGGGGCGTTCTCGATGGTCATGATGGACGAGGAAGGAATCATCGGAGTGCGTGATCCATTTGGTTTCCGTCCGCTGGTGCTGGGAAAATTGGATGGTGCATTCGTGCTATCGTCGGAGACTTGTGCGCTGGATCTGATACAGGCCGAATATATCCGGGACGTGGAACCCGGTGAGGTGATCATTATCAACCGCGATGGCATTCGCTCCGAGTTTCCGTTCAAGCAGGAGCGCAAAGCATTTTGTATCTTCGAATTCGTCTATTTTGCCCGCCCGGACAGTATCATCGATGATGTGAATGTCAGCAAGGTTCGCGTGGAAATGGGGCGTGAACTGGCGCGTGAGCAACCGGTTGAGGCAGACATAGTGGTACCGGTGCCGGACTCCGGGATTTATGCTGCTATGGGCCTGGCAGATGAACTGCAAATTCCGTTCGAACAGGCATTTGTTCGCAATCATTACATTGGTCGCACATTCTTGCAGCCGACCCAGTTGATTCGTGATTTTAATGTCCGGGTGAAACTGAATTTGATCAAGAACGCTGTGGCCGGCAAGCGGGTGATCGTTGTCGACGACTCGATCGTGCGCGGCACCACTGCCCGTGCAAGGGTAGTAAATCTGCGCGAAGCCGGTGCACGGGAAGTCCATATGCGTATCTCCTGCCCACCGCACCGCCATGCCTGCCACTACGGCATCGACTTTCCCGACCCCAGTAAGTTAATTGCCAACCAGTGCAGCATGGATGAAATCAAAAAATACCTCGGGGCTGATAGTATTGGTTACCTGAGCGTCGATGGTATGGTACGGGCGACCGGTCTCAGCAAAAATGACTACTGCCTGGCCTGTTTTACCGGTGACTACCCGATCGAGGTAGATCCCCGTGTCGACAAGTTCCTGATGGAACGCCGCCGCAGTGCCGAGCGCCACCTGGTTGATCAGGAACAGCACCCGTCACTCTTCAGCAAGGATAAGTGAATTCATTCAGCTGGTTACTTGCGGCTGCTCTGTAGCCTCAGTGCGATGTTAAATTATCAGGGTACCAAGTACTAGAGCGACGACGGAAATAAGTTTTAGCAAAATGTTGAGGGACGGGCCGGCAGTATCTTTCAGCGGGTCACCGACAGTATCACCGACCACGGCTGCTTTGTGCGGGTCAGAGCCTTTGCCATACTGTTGACCATCCAATTCGACCCCTTCCTCAATCATCTTTTTGGCATTATCCCAGGCACCACCCGAGTTAGCCTGGAAGATAGCCAACAGCACACCTGACACAGTGACTCCCGCGATCAAGCCGCCAAGAGCTTCAGCCCCGGACCCAGTAAAGATTTTAAACCCGAAACCGACCAATACCGGAGCCAGTACAGCCAGCAGGCCAGGTGCCACCATTTCGCGGATAGCAGCCTGAGTCGAGATGGCAACGCATTTGCCGTACTCCGCTTTGCCATTTGCCTTTTCGATAACTGCCAGATCGGTTTCGGACCACTCTGACTGATTATTATCCTGATTCATTTTCATAATCGCCAGCGCGGCTTTTAACTCGGGAATGTTAGCAAACTGGCGACGGACTTCCTGGATCATTGACATCGCAGCACGGCCGACTGCTCCCAGGGCCAGCGAGGAAAATAAGTATGGCAGCATGGCACCAAGGATCAGCATGGACATGACCGGTGCTTTGGAAATGTCAATTTGCTGCAAGCCGGTAACGGCCATGAAGGCACTGAACAGGGCAAGCGCTGTCAACGCAGCAGAACCGATCGCAAAGCCTTTACCGATCGCGGCTGTGGTATTGCCAACAGCATCCAGCTTATCGGTGCGTTCGCGGACTTCTTTCGGCAGGCCGGACATTTCAGCAATTCCACCGGCATTGTCGGAGATAGGTCCGTAGGCATCGACTGCCAGCTGGATGCCGGTATTTGCCAGCATGCCGACTGCAGCAATCGCAATGCCATAAAGACCGGCCATTGCATAGGCCACCAGGATGGCTGCTACCAGGATAATAATCGGGATGGCTGTTGATTTCATCCCAACTCCGAGCCCGGCGATAATATTGGTGGCGGAGCCGGTCAGCGACTGTTGGACAATGTTAGTGACCGGCGCTTTGCCAGTACCAGTATAGAACTCCGTGACCAGTCCGATAGCGACCCCGGCCAGCAATCCGGCCAGGCTGGCCAAGAACACTCCAACCGAACTGTAGTTGCTGCCATTGGCGGCATCCCAGTTATTAGGCAGTATTCCGGTAATCAAAAACCAGCTGGCAACGATCAACAGGCCGGCAGCCACGAACTGCCCGATATTTAATCCGCTTTGTGGGTTGCCACCTTCTGGTACCTTGACGAAGAAAGCTCCGATAATCGAACAGATGATGCCAATTGCTGCGAGTAACATCGGTAGCATCACCGGTGCGATCGGGCCGAGTGTCAGCCCGCCATCCGCAAACTCCGGTAGCACCGCCATGGTGGCGCC
>CAZHRP010000055.1:0-13107 GCA_964535055.1 uncultured Chthoniobacteraceae bacterium | reverse complement strand
TCGCCGGCAAGGTGCTGCTGGTCGGGCAGGCCCCGGGGATCAAAGAGCCCGAGCTGGGGAGGCCCTTTGCCTGGACTGCCGGCAAGACATTGTTCAAATGGATGAATGAAAGCACCGCGATGAGCGAAGCGGAATTTCGTAGCAAGGTTTACTTTGCCGCCGTCTGCCGCTGCTTCCCTGGCAAAAATCCGAAAGGTGGTGACCGGGTTCCAGATGCTCAGGAAATCGCGAATTGCTGCTCGTGGTTGGAGGCGGAGTTTGAGCTCCTACGACCAGAGCTTGTCCTGGCCGTTGGCAAGCTCGCGATCTCGCAATTCATCGAATTCCAGAAGCTGACCGAGGTCATCGGGACGATCCACCAGATCGAAATATTTGGCTGTGAATTTGATTTGCTACCGCTGCCGCATCCCTCCGGCGCCTCGACCTGGCATCGGATGGAACCGGGCAAGTCGCTGCTGGCTAAGGCGCTGGGATTACTTGATCAGCACACCGCGATTCAGGAACTGCGGATTAGTCAGGAGCACTGACGTGAAGGAGTGTGATCCACCAATTAATGGGCTTTGACCAGATCCTTAGCCGGGTCGATTTGCCAACGTTGGGCGATGTCGTGATGGATTTCCAACGGTGACCAGCGGTCGGCGACAGCTTCGCCCTGGTGCTCGGTGCTGGCGCCCTTGAGGTCCATGCAGCCGGTGTTGTCGCCGATTAGTCGGATTTCATCTATTTCCTGAGCACTGAGTTGCAGATCGGGCAGGTTGGCCAGTTCGCGGAACTTATCGTTAAGCGGCTTGCCGTCGACTTCCTTGATCAGGGTTGGCACTACTGATTCGACTGGGACTTGGGAAAGGTTCCACAGGCATGCCAGTTGCAGCATGGTAAGCCCGTGGCGAGTGGCAAAAGGGCGTAACTTTTCGAGTTTTTCGTTGCCGGCTTCGACCCAACCCTGCGGGCGGTAAGTACGGTGATCCTTTTCGGCGAACTGGTGGCCGGGTTTAACATCATCGTGGAAAAGGCCGCCGCAATCGACGACGCGGGTCAGGACTTTGACGCCATATTTTTTAGCAGCCTCGAGGCACAAGCTGCCCGGCCACGGTTCGAGTGGGTTCAGGATAATCATTGCCCAGTCGATCAGTTCACCAAACTTTTCGAAGCAATGGATGAGATCCAGAGTGAAGCCATTAGCCGGTCCTGGCGCAACGCCGAGTTGACTGGCGAGTCCTGCCTCTTGGAGTGCTGCCATCCCCTGCCAGACCGCCTCACTGGTATAGCCGGTCAGATCCGGATTATGCAGCAGCAAGAGGTCGAAGTAATCTGTCCCGATGCGGGCCAGTGACTTCTCGGTCGCCATGCGTAGATAGCTGGCGTATTCCTCCGCACCGCGTAGCGCAGGATCGGTGAATCGTGGGAATCCTTTGGCGCCGGCGCGTTCGCCATTGTAATAGTCATGGCCAACAGCTCCGACCACACAGCATTCTGCCCTTGGCAGGTCGAGCAGTGCCTGACCGAGCATTTCATCGGCCTCACCCTGACCATAAACATCTGCGGTCACGAAGGAATGTATGCCGGCGGTGTAGGCATTATTTAGCAACGCTAGAAATTCTTGTTGGTCCAGTTGTTGGCCAAAATGCATGTAGCGGCCGCCACTCCACAGTCCAAAGGCGGATTTAGTTAATTGCATGTGTCAACTATGCCTGCTCCCACTGGCTGATCAAGCGCAGAGCTATTGGTGAAAATGGGGCATTGCAATCAATCTGAAATTTGCGATGTTTGATAAATGGACGTCAAGGCATTGTATCAGGAAGTGATAATGGATCATGCTCGGCAACCGCGTAACTTTGCCGAGTTGGAAGAGGCCGATGTTTGCGTGCACGCTGATAACCCGATGTGTGGCGATGATCTTACAATTTACCTTTCCAACGACGGTGAGAATTCGATCCGTAGTGTGCATTTTTCCGGTAGTGCCTGCTCGATCTGTATTGCTTCCGCTTCACTGATGACACTCAAGACGAGGGGTAAATCGTATGCTGAAGCCAATGAGTTATCGCAACTATTTCAGCAGCTGATAACTGACGAGAGTTTTGATGAGGCAGCGCACCCGGAACTGGGTGACTTGCTGGCGCTGGCAGGGGTGCGGCAATTCCCGATGCGCGCCAAATGCGCGACATTGCCATGGCATGCGCTGGACGATGCTTTGCGGGTAGCTGCGGCAGGAACAACAACCAGTGAAGTCAGTATCGAAGCATGAATGATCCGGTGATCGAGCCAACAGCCAAGTTAGGTGACCTGGTGCGCGAATTTCCGGGAATCCGCCGGGCTTTATTCCGCGGCTATCACATTGGCGGCTGTTCCCAGTGTGCGTATGACGATAACGAGACTCTGGCTGAGTTGTGCGCGCGCAACGATGGCCTCGATGTCGACGAGGTGGCTGGTTATTTGCGCAATGCCAGTGAAGAAGACAAAAAATATCTGATCGAGCCGCTCGCCCTGAAAGCACTGCTGGACAGCAGCGTGGCTCCGCAACTGCTGGATGTGCGTAGCCGTGAGGAGTTCGATGCAGTGCGCATTTCCGGCAGCCAGTTCTTCAAGCAGGAAATGATGCAACAGATCCTGGCCGAGTGGGATCGCGGCGAGTCGATCGTAGTGGTCGACCATGATGGTAAAAAAGGGCTGGATGCCGCAGCATTCTTTACTGGTCATCAATTCACCAAGGTCAAAGCATTACGCGGCGGGATCGATGCTTACAGCCTGGAAGCTGATCCGTCACTGCCGCGCTATGAGATTGAGATTGGTTGACTGAACAGCTTACTCTGATTAATTAGCAACAAATTATGCCGGATCAAGGAAACGAACAATTTCAGCTTAAAGTGCAACAGGCATTGCAGTCGCCAAAGAATGTCGGCGAGCTAGCGGATGCTGATGCGGTGGGTACGGTGGGCAGCGCCGACTGCGGCGACATGCTGCGGATGTGGGTCAAATTTCGTGAAGGTGAGAATGGTCGCAAGGTGATCGACAAGGCGACCTTTCAGACTTTCGGATGTGAAACCGCCATTGCGGTTGCCAGCATGGCCACCGAAATGCTAGCGGGCAAAACGGCTGAAGAGGCACTGGCCATGTCGGGGCAGGAGTTGGCCGAACCATTAGGGCCTTTACCACCAATGAAGATCCATTGTGCCCAGCTGGTAGAAGGGGCGCTGCGTTCAGCGCTTGGCAATGATGTCGAGGCCTCGCCATCCACAGCGGCTGCCGGCACCACGCTACTGCAACAACTGAACCAGTCGCCGGAATCCGGGGGCACTATTAAAATCAAGAAACTCAAGGAATAAACGTCACTGACCTCAACTCCTATATACTATGAAAACAGAATCCGCCGTTAAAGAGCGCTATTCGAGCGCCGCCAAGGCCAGGGAGCAAGAGTTATGCTGTCCAGTCGATTACGATCCCAAGTATCTCGAAGCGATACCACAAGAAGTTATCGAGCGTGATTATGGTTGCGGCGATCCGAGCGCCTATTTGCAGGCGGGCGAGACCGTACTTGATTTGGGCTCAGGCACCGGCAAGATCTGCTTTATAGCGTCGCAGGTTGTTGGACCGCATGGACAAGTCATCGGCGTTGATATGCTCGATGACATGCTCGAAATTGCCCGCAGCAATGCTCCTGCTGTGGCGGAAAATATCGGCTATAGCAATGTTGAGTTCCGCAAAGGACGGATCCAGGATCTGGCACTTGACCTTGAGTTGCTTGACCAGGAGCTGCGGCAACGTCCGATCAGTGACGTAGCTTCCTTTCTGGCGGCGGATGAACTGGCTGCCGATTTGCGAGTCAAGCGGCCATTGATCGCGACCGACATCATTGATGTGGTAGTTTCCAACTGTGTGCTTAACCTGGTCGATGCCACTGCCAAACCACAGCTTTTTGCAGAAATCTTCCGGGTTCTAAAACGTGGAGGACGGGCAGTGATTTCGGATATCGTTAGTGATGAGGAGGTGCCGGAGCACTTGCAAAACAATCCCGAACTATGGAGCGGTTGTATTTCGGGGGCGCTTACCGAAGAAGGCTTTGTCAAAGCATTCGAAGATGCAGGGTTCTATGGAGTTGAAGTGCTCAAGTTTGACACCCAACCGTGGCGAACGGTCGAGGGTATTGAATTTCGTTCGCTGACTATCCAGGCCTTCAAAGGTAAACAGGGAGCGTGTTACGAGCGCAACCAGGCAGTCGTTTATAATGGTCCGTTTAAGGAAGTACTGGACGACGACGGCCACCGCATGGAGCGTGGGGTGCGCTATGCAGTTTGCGACAAAACCTACAATCTGTACAAGAAGAAGCCGTATGCAGATTATTTTCAGTTCATTGATCCGCTCGAGGATATCGCTCTTGCAGACGCCAAGCCATTTGATTGCAACCGCACGACCCGTCGCCACCCGAAAGAGACCAAAGGTCAGCAATACAATGCTACGACCGAAGCGAACTCCCAGTGCTGCGATGGCGGCAGTTGCTGTTAATTAAGCGGTTCGGACGTCATGGTTGCGGCACTGGAAGGAAATTTTGCGGCTACGCTGGACCGCCATCGCCTGGCATTACAGCGAAGCCAAACCGAAATCCTGCAGATTAACACCGGAAAAATCTGCAACCTGACCTGTGTCCACTGCCACGTGAATGCCGGCCCTAAACGCAAAGAGATCATCAGCCGTGAAACCATTGACCGCGTCCTCGACTGGCTGGAGGGAACTGATATCGGTACCCTCGACCTGACCGGCGGTGCTCCGGAAATGGTGCCGGATTTTCGCCACCTGATCGAGCGGGCGCGTGGCATGCAGCATGTGGATAAGATCATCGACCGGTGTAACCTGACGATTCTGATCGAGCCGGGTTACGAGTGGCTGGCAGAATTCCTGCGCCAGCATCGTGTAGCTGTAGTTGCTTCGATGCCATGCTATAGCCCGGATAATGTCAATGAGCAGCGCGGCGATGGCGTCTTTGATGGCAGTATCGTCGGCCTGCAACTGCTCAACCAACTCGGCTATGGTAAAGATCCCGAGCTCGAATTGGATCTGGTCTACAACCCGAATGGTGCCTTCCTGCCCGGCGATCAGCAGGAGTTGGAAGCCGATTACAAGCGCGAGCTCTACGAGCACTTTGGGATCGTTTTTAACCGGCTTTACACGATCACCAACATGCCGATTTCCAGGTTTAAATCTTACCTCAAGAATAATGGCTTATTGGCTGACTACATGCAGACGCTGATCGATGCCTTTAATCCGGCAACCGTCGATGGCTTGATGTGCCGCAATACTTTGAGTGTCGGCTGGCAGGGTGAAATCTACGATTGTGATTTTAACCAGCAGCTCGGCTTGCAGTGGCAGAACGGTAAAGGCAAACTCTCACTGTGGGATGTCGATCCTGCTAACATTGCCGGCCGTGAAATTGCGGTCGGCTCCCACTGTTTCGGTTGCACGGCTGGCTGTGGCTCGTCGTGCCAGGGTGCCACGGTGTGAGATCGTAACCAACGGTTCCAAGCGTGGCGGTCGAGTGCACGCTCCACCACGATTTTCAGCCCCCTGCTAACCCCTGATCCCTGCGTGCGGGAACAAATGTATCTGCTTGACAAGCTAAGTTCCCTTTTCTAGCCAGCAAGTGCAGGTCTGGATGGTTATTTAGTAGAATTACTGAATTAACTGCCAGCTAACTACAAAATAAAAATACATAATATTAGAAAGAAAACTAAAAATGAATTCATTCAATAAAAACGAAAAAATCTCGATCACTGAACTGTGTGGAAAGGCCCTCATACTGGCACTGGGATTGCTTGCAATGGGGCAGGTGCCAAGGGCATCGGCTTTTACCGAAGTGCTAAATTTCGACACTACTCGAGCGGGAGCTCCAGTCGACGCTTCATCAGGCTCGTTTGTGGGTGCGGGCTTGACCCAATATTTTGCCGACTACGGGATCACAGTGAGTAGCGCTGATGGCACGCCGGCAATTTTTCCGGAGACAGTTGCCAACTCGAGCGCTACCTTCATTCCGTCGAGTAAGCCCAACTTCTTTTCGTTGGCAACTTTCGGCTACGACCAGCAAACGGTGACCCTGCGCTTGGATTTTGCCCAACCGGTAGTGAGCATTTCTTTCATCCGGGTCGGCTTTAATAGTCTTAGCGGTAATCCGCTCGATCACCCGGCCTACACGGTCACACCCATCCAGACTCCATCCGGTGAGCCGGAAGTTGATTTGCCACAAAGTATCGGGGACTCATCGTTTGGTTTAGCTTCGGCCCCACCATCGGCGGCACCAAGCTTAATCGCTGACTCCGAGATCATTGCTTTTGGTTCCGGCGATACCTTCAATGCCGTTGAAATCGAAGTTGATCGTGGGGCAGTTGAGGGATCTATCAATGGTGATGTGATCCGGGAGGCCGACTTCGAGTACCTTGGCATTGATGACCTGACTATCACCTACGTGCCGGAACCAAGTACTGCCATGCTACTTCTCCTGGCAGCAGTTGCAGGTGCTTGTCGCAGAACTTATCGCCGCTAATACAGATGGCTCATAGGCCAGGATTTAAGCCAGGCAATAATTAGCGCAGCGCTTACCAAATCAGTCTAATCGCCGCTGCCTGATGCCGATTGGTAGACAAACTAATTGGCGCAGGCGGCGTGGCGATACTGCTGTGCTCGCAAACGCTGGTGCACCTTTTTAGAAAACCTTTCCAGCTCACACGACTGATGCAATAAAGTGACAAAAACGTTACTTTGGCATGCGTTGACTTAGTCAACCAAGGAAAGTAATTTAAAGCGTTTTTTACAAACAATTAATTCCTAATATGAAGAAACTAGCCATTCTTGCTTACCTATCAGCAACCTTGTTAACCGGTCATTCCTTGCTTGGTCAGGTTGATGTGATCAGCGAAGATTTTGATGATGACACGATTACTTACGCACCTTCGATTACCGAATTTTCGGATGGTTCCAGTGATTTCTTTGGCCGGATCAACAGCATCAATGGCATTTCAGTTACTACTGATTACGTTGTCACCGGCTTTACTAATGGCTACTTTGGTGCCCAGGATATTGATGGTGAAGGTGCAACTCTACCAGTCGATTTGAGCTGGAGCGGACTGGATATTACCGGAAATTCTTCGGTTACATTCTCCGTCGATTTGGCTGAGGATGATGATGGTACCGACCAGGATTGGGATACCGGAGACTCGGTCAAATTTCAAGCCAGTACCGATGGGGGAACTACCTGGAATACGTTTTTTGCGATTGAAAATGATGGTACAGGAACTAATACCCCACCATTTGTAGACACCAACCTGGACGGGGACGGTGAGGGAGCAGAAATTACCAGTACATTTGCTGAGTTTACTGGCAGCATCCCGGGCTTGAGTGGCGAGACCAGCCTGGCTGTGCGCATCCTGTTTGATCTTAATGCTGGAGATGAAGATTTAGCTATCGATGACTTTACGGTGACGGTTAATACCGATCCTGTAATTTCTGTCAGTACCACTGCTGCCAGTATTGATGAAGGTACGACCGACGCTGATTTGTTGCAGGTAGCGCTGCAGAATGCCGGCAGCCTTTCCTTCCCGTTGGACGTGACTCTGACTTCCAGCCCCGGCAGTGAGGTTGCTTCGCCGACTATTCAATTTTCTTCTGCCGCCCAAGTAATCGATGTCAGTGTAGAAGCTGCTGAAGATGGAGATACGACCGGCGACGTGCAGGTCGATATCACTGCCACCGGTACCGGCCTGATCAGTGGCTCCACCTCGTTCAACGTCATCGATAATGAAATGGTGATCACCCCTGACCTGATCGCGATCGAAGACTTCGATTCCGGAACCCCGGCCTGGAGCAATGACGTTAACTCGAAGTTATTTGAAGATATATCTTCCTCTGGTCAGGGCCTATTCGTTCAAGCCAGCTTGTCTGACTTACTTAATAATGGCACTAATGTCCTGTTCGGTAATGATTTGCAGAATGAATCCGGCGAGGACGATTTTAACCCGGTCAGCTTGACGTTTTCCGATATTGATGTGACCGGGTTCATTAATGTGGTGATGTCGTTCGATCACGCTTTGAACGGCTTTGAGAGCACTGACTTCATCAGCTACACCGTTGTTCTTGACCGCGGGTTAGGTACCGAAAATCTCAGCTTTACAACCGGTACACTTACTGCTGATGACACCGGCACAGTTTCGGTGAACATTCCAGACACAGCCAGCACGGTCGGACTGGAACTGACACTCGACCAGGATGGTGCTGATGATGATTTTGAGTTAGATAATTTCCAACTGGTCGGCAACCCGGGTACACTGCCGGGTATTATTTTGACAGCGACCGCAGCTTCGATCACGGAAGGTGAGACTGATGCTGATCTGATTCAGGCCTCTCTGATCAATGCTTCCGGCCTGACATTCCCGCTGGATGTAACCCTGACTTCTACTCCCGGTAGCGAAGTCACACTCAATGGCGTCGCCTCTCCGACTGTCCAGTTTGCTAATGATTCACAAATCATAGATGTCAGTGTGGTAGCTACTGAAGACGGTGATTTTACTGGCGATGTGCAAGTCACAGTTACTGCCACATCCAGCGGGGTACCAGATGGCACTGCTAACTTTGATGTGCTTGACAACGATTCCCCATCAGTCGTCATCAACGAGATCATGTTTGATCCGAACGGTCCGGGTGGCATATTCGATTCCAACAATGACAGCAACCTTGATTCTTCAGAAGACGAGTTCGTCGAAATCGTCAATACCGGTTTATCGTCAATCGACATCTCCGGATGGACTATTGAGGATGCTGTCGGTCTCCGTCATACATTTCCCGCCTCTACCGTACTGGCAGCCAACCAGGCGATTATCGTTTTTGGTGGGGGAACTCCGACCGGGTTTTCTAACCCGCTGACACAAGTTGCCAGCGACGGCTTCCTAGGCTTTAATAATGGCGGTGATACGGTCACTCTCAAAAATGATCAAAATGTTGTTATTGATGAAGTGATATATTCCGGAGGTGGTGACGGTGAGTCGATCACCCGCGACCCGGATCTGACCGGCAGCACATTTGTGAACCACTCGACTGCCACTGGTTCGGGTGGAGCATTGGCTTCGGCAGGTACGCAAATCGATGGTACTGACTTTACAGGTTCTGCTCCGCCTCCAGCATCCTTCGACCTGCAGATTACCGAAATCTGGCCTGGTCAGGATGGTACAGACCTGACCGCAGATTGGTTTGAAATCACCAATAATGGCACTGCTGCGTGGGAGGCTGTGTCGGATCCGGCTCTTTATTATGACGATGACTCGCAAGACCCAACCAGCGCGGTTCCAATCATGGGGCTGACAGATATCCAACCCGATGAGCGGGTAATTGTGGTAGTTGGAGTTGAAGCTGATGCGACGACCTTCAATACGGTATGGAGTCCTGATGTTGACCTGACCGGGGTGGAAATCGGAACAGCCGACGGTGCCTCGATTGGAGAAGGCGGCGATGGGGTCACCTTGTGGGTTGGTGACCCGAATAGCGGTGGCACGCTGGCCGACTTTGAAACTAATCCCAGCGATGCCGCCAACGATGGTCAATCCTACGATGTCGAGAATGCTGGATTTTCGGTGGCCGGAGTCAATGGCGCGGTCGCCACAACCGCTCTGGGCGGCAACTCATCTGACACACCGGCCGTTGGTTCACCGGGGGTAGTTGCCATCGCCCCCAGTGTTTTCACCCTCACAATCCTGCATAACAATGATGGTGAGTCTTCGATCTTCCCGGATACTGACGCCAGTCTTGGTACCAGCCCGAACGATGAATTTGGTGGTGCTGCAACTTTTGTGACATTGGTCGACAACGAAAAGACCGCAGCTACCAACCCGATCATGCTGAGTTCCGGGGACAACTTCCTGCCGGGTACAGTAGTCGATGCCGGTATTGCGGCCTCGATTCCGTTCAATCCCGTGGTTGATTACAACGCGCTGTTAATCAACGAGATCGGCTACGACGCGCTGGCCATCGGCAACCACGAATTTGACCTGGGACCTGACTTTCTGGCCGACTTTATCGGAGCAACTACCAATGTACCATTCCTGAGTGCCAATCTTGACTTTAGCAATGAGGCAAACCTGCAAGCTCTGGTCAACAGTGGGCGAATTGCTAAAAGTACAATAATTACCGTAAACGGGCAGCAGATTGGAGTGATCGGAGCCATCACCGAGGGATTGGCCGCCATCACTACTGAAGGAGACGTTATTATTAATGCCGTAGAGGCAGCAGTCGAAACTGAGGTCACTGCCCTGAAAAATCAGGGAATCAATAAAATCATACTGATCTCGCATTTGCAGAGCATAAACGAAGAGTTGACGCTGATTCAGGGACTTAATGACATTGATGTGGTGATTGCTGGAGGTGGTGATGAAATTCTCGATAGCGGAAATACCAGCAACCTGCTGCCAGCGGATCAGGGAGGTCCAATTTTTGGCACTTACCCACTGGTTCAACAGGACGAAGGTGGAGATGATGTGCTGGTGGTGACTACTCCAGGTAACTACCGTTACCTCGGTCGACTGGTCATCGACTTTGATGCGGCCGGGGTCGCAACAGTCAATGGCAGCACGACCTCAGAACTGGTGCGCAATGCTAAGGTAGATGGCCTGGTAGATGACCCGGACACCGTGACCAATGTGATCACTCCGGTGGAAGACTTTATTGCCAGTGCGGTAATCGTAGCTTGCTCGGAGGTGGACTTGGATACCTCCCGCCCGAATATCCGTACGATTCAAACTAATATCGGTGCAATTGTTACCGATGCCTATCTTGCTGCTACCGAAGCTGAAGCAGTTAGTCTCGGTCTAACTGATGACTACATCATTGCGTTGGCTACTGGCGGCGGAATCCGTACTGACCGTCTCTATCCGGCTGGTGATGTTACTGATCAGCAAATTAATAACATCTTCCCATTCTCGAATGAATTACGGGTGGTAACTGGCATGACTAGCAGCCAACTGCTGACTGTGTTGGAGCATGCAGTATCTGATGTCGAGAATGTAGATGGCCGCTGGGGGCATATTTCAGGGTTCACCTTCTCATACGACCCTACCGGTACTGCTCAAGTCAGCCAGGAGACATCACCAAGCTCAGGCGTCTTCGAAGTAGTTACTGCAGGGTCACGGATCGTTGACGTTTACATGGCTGATGGCACGCTGGTAATTGACAATGGGATGGTAACGACTGCGGGCAGTAGTAAGACATACTCATTTGTAACCAACGATTTCACGCTCAATAATGGAGATGAATATCCATTGGGTACGATCTCTGGTGATACCTACACGCCATTCCCGAATTTGGTTGTGGATGACTTTGGTGATTTTGACAGCAATGGTTCGATTACTTACTCAGATGTCGTTAATGATTACCTGAGTAACTTACCGGATGTGCTGGATAGCAATGGTGTGGCGGGCACCGACGGTTGCTCTGACATAACGGCAGCGCAATATGCTGCGGCAGCAGTCGTCAACCGTATCGTTGCGACCGATTCTGTAAAGGGAGCTGATCTGGACGAGGATGGTATTGATGACAACTGGGAGCAGTTGCTGATAGAAGCCAGCGCTACTGACAATGTATCCAGTCTCGCTGACGTCAGTGCAGTGACTGACTTTGATGGTGATGGCAATACCGATAAGTCCGAGTTCGATAATGGTTCTAACTTCAACTCGACTCTCAGCGCGGATGCAGCTTTGCAGGTCAGTGTTGCCCCGAATGGTGACGTCACTATTATTGTTTCTGGAGGTACTGCCGGTCTGAAAGTGACATCATCGAATAATTTGCAGACGCAATTTACCGACGTGCCTAACGTAACGGTGCTGGCAGACCGCTTTGTAATTCCGGCCGCTGAGGTTAACCTTCCGTTCGACTTCTTCCGGGTTGAAGAGCAGTAACATTCATAAAAGCTTAAAGAGTTGTCGGGCGGCCTGCCTCAGGCAGGCCGCATTAGATGGCTTGTGATTTATCCGGGTTAGCTGCGGTCTGCTACGAGCGCTTGCTATGGTAAAATTTTAGAAACCGTGCTTCAGCCTCTTCAGAACCGATCAGAATAATTTGACTTCCCTTGGGCAGCTTCGATGTCGGTTGCGGGTTAGGAATCATCTCACCGGATGAGGGTTTGATGCCGATGACGCTGCATCCGGTTTTGGCGCGGATTGCCGATTCTATGATCGTCTTGTCGGCCAGTTGTTCGGGGAGGGTCACACTGAATACGTCCAGTCCTTCTGCCAGCATCAACACGGCACTGTCCTTCAGTTGATTAAGTAATGCGTTAGCGCCCATCGAGGCATATGACATGACGAAGTCAGCTCCGGCCCGGTGGATAGTTGAGACATTACGCTCCAGGGTAGCACGGGTAATAATTTGGATGTCCGGTCGCAGGCGGCGGCAATAGATCGTGAGATATATATTCACATCATCTTCATGCGGCGTAATGATCACTGCCGGTGCTTTTTCGATGCCGGCTTGTTTGAGGACTTCGTATGCTGCGGCATCACCGAGGACATAGCGTTCGGGGTCGCGGATACGTACCGGGCGGGACTCGACAATTTTGTAATCGAAGCCACGTGCTGCCAGCGTGCGTCCGGTAGCCCGTCCGACCCTGCCACCGCCGATGATAACAACCTGGGAACCGGCATTATGGTAAATGCAGAACAACGCATTGTAGTTGCTGATTTGTTCTTCGGTGCCGGCCAGGATCAATACGCTGTGCTCTGTGAGTACGGTATCCGGCTGCGGTAGAGTAAATTTTCCGCGCTGCCAGATACCGACCGCGGTGGTTCCGGTGAGTTCACGCAGTTTATTTTCGGCCAGTGATCTACCAACCAATGGGGTGCCGCTGGCGGTGGCCTCTGCAATCAGGAGGTTGCCGAAGCGCCCGATCTCATGGGCCTGGGCATCACCACCGATGGTGCGCCTGCCCAGCGACTGCCCCATGAACTCACCCAATTGCAGCACCCTGGTACTGCCGGCCAATTGCAACACATCGACCGATGCCTTGCTATTGGCCGTGGTGAGGATCGGAACCTGCTCGGATTGTTCCCGAACCGTGAATGCGACATTAGTATTCATCGGGTCACT
>CAZHRP010000054.1:7336-13442 GCA_964535055.1 uncultured Chthoniobacteraceae bacterium | reverse complement strand
AAGGACTTGGCCACCATCCTGCTTTATAAAGGTGGAGCCCTTCATTCGACTTTTGTTACAGAGGTCAATCCGGCACTGGTTCGCAATTTTGAGTGGACCATACCCTTCAATCATGCCGAAGGAACCGATTTTATGATCAGGGTCGAGTTGACCCGCAATGGGAGCACCCTCACCGCTGATAGCGGCAACTTTGAAATTTTCAGTGACCTGCCCCATGTGGATTCAGCTGCCAAGGTGGCCGTGCCTGAGGGCCTCGGCCCGGTCACGGCTGTCTCACTGACCTTCAATGTGCCCATGAATCCGGCCACCTTCGATGTCTCTACCGATATCGTCTCTTTCACCGACCCGGATGGCAGCGATGTGTCATCGCTAATCACGGGAACCGCCTGGTCAGGAGGCAACACCGTCCTCACTTTGGAACTCACACCGCCTTCGGTGATTGGAAGTTACCAATTAGTCATTGGTCCTCAGATTGAAGATACCCTCGGCAACCTCATGGATCAGGACGAGGATGGCACCAGTGGTGAAAGCATAGAAGATCGCTACACCTTCAATTTTGAGGTGCTCGCGCCGCTCGGCTACTACGCCAGCATGGATACCGACCCGGGATGGACCTTCATCAATAACCGAACAGATAGTAACGGCTGGGCCTATGGCCAACCGACCGGCGGGGGAGTTAATCCCTATCGGGACAATGATCCGGCGTCCGGGTTTAACGGTCCCAATGTCATCGGCTACAACCTCAATGGTGACTATGAAACCGGAATGCCGGTCACACGCTGGGCCATGACTCCGGCGATTAATTGCAGTGCGCTCCAAAATACCAAACTAAAATTCCAGCGCTGGCTCGGTGTCTATTACCGCAGTAGTGACGATGCCGACTTGCAGGTTTCCAACGACGGCTCCACTTGGACGACAGTCTGGCAAAACCCGGATTGGTATATAACAGACGATAATGGCTGGGTCGAAGTCGAGTACGACATTTCTGCCATCGCCGACGGCCAATCCACCGTCTATATCCGCTGGGGAATCGGTCCGGCGGAAGGAAGCATTAACGGTGGTGCCTGCGGCTGGAATATCGATGAAGTCATAGTCTTCGGAGACGTACTCGATGACATAATCGTTGCCACCCCCAATGGCGGAGAATCCTATTTTGCAGGAGCGTCCATGGACATCACCTGGGGCTCCGGCCTGGGCGGAAATGTTCAGATTGAACTCCTCAATAATGGAGCTTTGGATACGATCCTTACTTCTAACACAGCGAATGATAACGCCTACACTTGGCAGATACCTACGACTCAAGCCGTTGGTTCAAATTACCAGATCCGCATCACCAGCCTGGATGACGGATCGAAGACTTCTACCAGTGCGGCTAATTTCGAAATTATTGATTTTGTTATCAATGAGCCTGACGGAGGGGAATCCTACTTTGCAGAAACACCCATCGACATCTCCTGGGGCTCCGGCCTGGGTGGAAATGTTCAGATCGAACTCCTGAAAAATGGATCGCTGGATTCGATGATCACCTCGAGCACGCCTAATGATGGCTCGTATGCATGGATGATACCCGCAGGCCAGACACTTGGTTCGGATTATCGAATCCGGATTACCAGCCTGGCTGATCCATCGAGGACTACTACCAGTGCAGCGAATTTCACGATAGCTTTATTTCCCGCGCCTCCTTATTCGGAAAGCTTTGCGAGCGGGTTGGGAGATTGGGTACAAGACTCCTCCGACGACATCGACTGGACCCTGCAAAACGGGGGCACGATATCATCCGGTACAGGACCCTCAGATGGCCAGGAGGGGGCTGGGGACTATTATCTCTACACCGAAGCATCTACTCCCAACCACCCAAGCAAACTGGCTCAGATTTCCTGCACCTTTGATCTCAGAACGGCTACCCAGCCGGAATTCTCCTTCTACTATCATATGCTGGGGACCTCAATGGGCACCTTGACCGTTGAAGCCAGTACCGATGGGGTCACCTGGGAAGAGGTATTTTCCAAATCAGGCGATCAGGGTGACTCCTGGACCAAGGTGACCATTTCCTTGAATAAGAATACTTATGCCGGCAAGTTCGTTGAGATCAGAATTAGTGGTACTACGGGCAGCAGTTGGTCCAGCGACATTGCCATTGATAGTATCTCGCTGGTAGAGGGGACCTCGCCCGTTACCTTTGCGGGTTGGATCGCCGGCTATGAGGTCGGTGGCATGACCGGCATCTACGATGACTTTGATAGTGATGGCAACTTGCATGGGGTCGAGAACTACTTTGGTACTGATCCGGACCGCAGTTCGCGTGGATTACAGGCTGGCAAGGTGACTCCAGGCTCAAGCACGACTTTCACCTTCACCCATCCGATGAATGACAACCCGGCATCCGACCTCACTGCATCGTACATCTGGTCGACCGACCTGGTAACCTTCCATGCTCATGGCGAGACCGATGCCAATGGGACAACCGTCACCTTCTCAGATCCGACACCGGTCACCGATGGGGTCAGTGTGACGGCCACCATAACCGGAAACGTACCGGGCAGAATCTTTGTCAGCGTGAAAGTCGTAGCCGATTAAAGTTGCGCAATTAACGTATTAGCAAATGTCTTAAGCACTCGATAGAAACACCAATAACTTGGCTCAAAAAATGCTTCTTTTACTTATCTAAAGGTAATGATACTTTCTATCTCCCCCGTATGAAATTGAAGCAGTTTACCATGCTATCGATTTGCTTGGCGGCATTGATTGGCTTTAACGATTTAGCCTTTTCTCAAGAATCCCTGAGCGAAGTCATGCGCGATCGTAGCATCGACTGGCGCAAGCCGACTGAGCGGGCCCAGGCGGTGCAGAGGATGAGGGCAATAGAAAATCGTAACCTTCAGAAAGCGCGGACAATTGCCCGACAGCGCGGTAAAGCACTCGTCGAGAAGCTGCCGGGGCTGGGCAAACGTGAGCTGGTCGGCCTCGATGAAGACGGCGAGCTACTTTATGTGGAAACTAAGAATGACGATGCTGCGATCTCGACCGGGGTGGATTTTTTACATGCAGCGCCTTATTCGCTGGACGGGGCGGGGCTTAAGGTTGGTGTTTGGGATGCTGACAGCGCATTAGTCACGCACCAGGAATTCAATGATGGGGCAGTGTCGCGTATCAATAATCTCAACAATGAGCCCAGTGATGACCATGCGACCCATGTCGCTGGGACGATTGCTGCGTTTGGTGTGCAAGCAAGAGCCAGGGGCATGGCCTATCAGGCGATTATTGATTCGTATGACTGGACCAATGATCGCAGTGAAATGGCAGCCGCCGGAGCCACAGCTCCGGATCAATTTGACACCAACGTTTACCTGTCCAATCACAGCTACGGTCACAGCTATGGCTGGTATAAACCCAATCTTAATTCACCTTGGACTTGGACGGGTACCGGGACCGACCAGGATGCCTACGACCCGGACTTTGGGCAATACAGCGGCACCTCGGCAAACCTTGATTCTATCGCTTACAATGCCCCCTATTATTCCATCTTCTGGGCTGCCGGCAATGAGAACAACGATGGTCCGGGTAATGGCAGTACAGTCACGATTGGGGGGCAGTCTGTAACCTACGACTCTTCCATCCACCCTCCGAATGATGGCGCTTACCGCAATGGTTTTGAAACGATCGGTGACCATGGAGTAGCTAAAAACCTGATCACTGTTGGGGCCGCCAATGATGCTGTCACCAATGGGCAGCGCGACCCATCCAAAGCAACCAAAGTCAGTTTTTCTTCGACTGGACCAACCGACGATGGGCGCATTAAACCTGATTTAATGGGCAATGGCGTAGGTCTGTACTCGCCGAGGAATTCGAGTAATACCAGTTACGGCAACAAGAGCGGCACTAGCATGGCTTCGCCGAATGTGTGCGGCAGCGCTGCCCTACTGGTTGAGTTGTACCGCGAACTCTATGGCAGTAGCGCTGCAATGCGTGCGAGTACCCTCAAGGCATTGCTAATCCACACCGCTACAGATGTTGGCAACCCCGGGCCAGACTACACGCATGGCTGGGGACTGGTGAATGTAGCTGAAGCTGCCGATTTGTTACAGAGACAGGCAGATTTTCCGGATCTGGAAAGTGTGATTGAAGATCAGATTACTCCTTCCCAATCATCCAAAACTTATACTTTCTCATGGGATGGTACTTCGCCGATCCGAACGACCCTCTGCTGGACCGATCCGGCAGGTCCCAGTCAAAGCGCCCACGACGATCGCGCGTCCGATCTGGTCAATGACCTGAACCTGAAACTAATCGCCCCGGACGGCACGGAATATTTTCCTTTTGTCATGCCATTCGTCGGCACCTGGACGGTTGCCTCGATGAGTGAAAATGCCACTACCGGCGTCAACAATGTCGATAATGTTGAACAAATCCTGGTCGAGTCACCTGGTTTGGCCGGTGCCTGGACAGCTGAAGTAACTT
Source organism: uncultured Chthoniobacteraceae bacterium (assembly GCA_964535055.1). GTDB lineage: Bacteria > Verrucomicrobiota > Verrucomicrobiia > Chthoniobacterales > CAKUMP01 > CAYUDZ01. The sequence goes on along the minus strand of CAZHRP010000054.1, from coordinate 8,984 downwards.
ACACCGGCAACCTTACCAACAACCAACAGGACTTTGGTCTGATCATCAGCGGTTCAGACTCTTCCGGTGCGCTGGCATTCAGCCCTGCCAGTTATTTGGTTAATGAGAATGACGGCGTAGTCGATGTCATTGTGGCAAGAATAGGAGGAACAGTTGGCGCAGTCAGCGTAGATTACTCGACTGTCGATGGTACTGCGACTCAGGGGTCTGACTTTACCGAAACCATCGGCACGCTGAGTTGGGCTGATGGGGAAAGTGGTTCCAGGACTATTACTATCCCGATAGCTAACGACAGCGTGAGTGAGGATTACGAAGAGATCTTTACTGTTTCACTGTCGAACGCTACGGGCACCTCGGTCAGTGGTTTCAGCTCGGCGACCGTCACCATTATCGACGACGAACCGCTGATGGGGGTACTATCGCCGAATGGTGGCGAAATACTAACCGTTGGTGATACATACCCTATCAACTGGGCATCCAGTCTGGGTGGCAATGTGCGGATCGAGCTGCTGAACGGCGGCACCCTCTACACGACGATTGCCGACGCCACTGCCAATGATGGGAATTTTGATTGGAATGTGCCTGCATTTGTTCCCGACGGCGAGGACTACACCATTCGCATCACCAGCCTGGCTGGAGGCGCAGAGTCCGATGATAGCAATGGTACTTTCTCGGTCGAGAACTTGGTCAGTGCGGTCGTTTACAGCGCCAATATGGATTCCGATCCCGGTTGGTCGCTGGATGGTCAATGGGCCTACGGTAAGCCGACCGGAAATGGCGGGCAATATGGCGGCCCAGATCCGGATACAGGTTTTTCTGGCGAAAATGTGATCGGCTACAACCTGAACGGTGATTATGCGAATAATCTGAGCGAGCAATATGCGACTACCCCTGCGATTGATTGTTCTACCCTGAGTGACGTGCAACTCAGCTTCTATCGCTGGCTGAATGTTGAGACGGATGTTTTTGACCATGCCAGGCTGCTGGTATCCAACAATGGCACGACATGGTCAGAGGTGTGGGCAAATTCATCGGAAATTACGGACTCTTCCTGGTCACAAAGCACCTACGATATCTCATCTGTAGCTGCTGGTGAATCCACGGTTTATATCCGCTGGGTCATGGGCACTACCGACGGCTCCTGGCAATACTCTGGATGGAACATTGAGGATGTGGAAGTTAGGGGGATGGGTAATGGCTTTAATCCGGGTGGTGAGGTAGCCTTCAGTTCAACAACCTTTAGCGTTACCGAGGATGGCGGGGCGGCCACTATCACCGTGAAACGGATTGGTGGCACCACCGGAGCTGTCAATGTCGACTATGCCACTTCTGATGGCACGGCCATCGTCGGCAGCGATTACACCGCTGCTTCTGGGACCCTCAGTTGGGCAGATGGCGACAGCACTCCGAAAACATTCACGGTGCCCATCACCAATGACAGTTCCCACGAGGACTTTGTCGAAACCGTCACCCTAACGCTTTTGAATACCTTCGGTGCCACTATCGTAGCACCTAACACGGTCACCCTGAGTATCCAGGACGATGATAACAATTCACCGAGCGTCGACGCCGGCCCGGATCAGAGCGTCGAATGGCAAGAAGTTAGCACCACTCCCGGACTCTATTATGGAACTGTTACGGGCAATAT
>CAZHRP010000054.1:0-7326 GCA_964535055.1 uncultured Chthoniobacteraceae bacterium | reverse complement strand
CGACCCCCAATCCCCTAACTCAAATCCTGATCGATGTCGGCAGCGAAACCGAGAATTCGATTGCCGGTAACACCACCGAGATTTACACCGGCCAAATCTACGACGCGGACGGCCAGATCAGCTTTACGGAGAACATCGATGACAAGGCCAGAATCTGGATCGACGATGTGCTCGTGCTGTCCAATGATAACTGGAATTCGCGCACTTCAACGGCCAATCTGGATTTGGCTCCCGGTTGGCATACGATCGAGATTCGAATCTCCAATGGCACCGGCGGCAGTGGCCCGGCCTCGGGGATCGGCATCGGTTATGATCCGGCCGGTGGCACCAACTGGCAGACTCTGGTCGATCCGGGCGATGGTAGTTTCCTGAAGGCAAATCAACAAGTGCCCAGAGCCGAAGCCAGCCTCAATGGTACTGTCAGTGATTTGGATGGAGATCCATTTACCACCACCTGGAGCAAGGTATTTGGCCCGGGATCTGTTACTTTCGCTGACGCGTCAGCTATTGATACCACAGCGCAATTTGACGCGTGGGGTACTTACACCTTGCGCCTGACTGGAGATGATGGCCGCGGCCCGATTGCAGATGATGTCATCATTACGGTGAACGCTCCGGATTTCGATCTCACCTATGACGGCAACGGTAACACCGGGGGGACCATACCCGCAGACCAGATCAAAAGCCACGGTATCGACCTCACTCTGTCTGACGGGGGTGACCTGAGCCGAACCGGATACGCTTTTGCAGGCTGGAATACCGAGAGCGACGGCTCGGGAACCAGCTATGCCGCTTCAGCTACCTACTCGGTCAATGCTGCTCTCACACTCTATGCGCAGTGGAACAGTTCGCCGACTGTCGATGCAGGTGCTCCCCAAACCGTCTATCTGGGCAGCTCCGGCCAATGGTCGCCATCAAATATTACCACGCTGGCGTGGTACGATGCGGCGGATGCGGAAACCATCACTGCGGTTGGAGGCACAGTCTCCCAGTGGAATGACAAGAGCGGCAACAGCAGGAATATCGCTCAGACAGATAGCAATTTGCAACCAGGCTATGCTTCGAACACCGTTTCTTTCGATGGTGCTGATGATTATCTCTGGAATGACACCACCTTCATGTATGCCAACGGTCAGCTGGATGTCTTCGTCGTGGCCGGGATAGCACCTACCAGCGATGATCGGCTCCTCTCAGAAGGGTCTTCGACCAGCAACCAACCTCTCTATTGCATCGCCCAAACTGACAATTCGGATGCAAGTGTCATGAGCGTCTACATCCGTAGCAATACCGGTGGTGTACTTAGTGGCCAACCCGGCCTTAGCAGTACTGGCGCATTCAACGATACTCGCCAAATCTACCAGTGGCGCGACACCGGCTCGCAGGTATCCGGCCGGATTAATGGTGCTGCGGAAACCGCCTCTGCCTATACTCGTTCCGGTACCTTCACGTTGAACCGCTTTTCCATGGGAGCTATTCTGCGTAGCGGTGGCAGCAACCACATAAATGCGGATGTGAATGAAATCGTCATCTGCAACAACCTCTCGAATGCCGATCGCCAGAGAATGGAAGGCTACCTCGCCCATAAGTGGGGACTCGCAGGCAATCTGCCTGTAGACCACCCTTACAAAGAAGCTGCTCCCGGCAGCCCAGCGGCCACAGCTACACTTGACGGTACCGTCAATGATGCTGAAGGCGATCTGACAACAGTCGCTTGGACCAAGCAACCTGGAGGTCCGGCTTCCTCCGTTGAATTTACTGATGCTGTCGCTGAAGATACGACCGTGACTTTCTTCGAACAGGGTGTCTATACCCTGCGCCTGACTGCCGACGATGGCACTTCTGAAAGTTTTGACGAATGCACAATTACCGTCAGTCCTGCAGCCCTCTTCTTATCCATTGCAGAGACTGAAGTCAGCGAGAACGGCGGTACTACCATCGCCACCGTGACACGCACGGGATCCGGTGGAAACCTGGAAGTCACCCTCTCATCCAGCGACCCAGGCGAAGCTACGATTCCTGGCACAGTGACTATTCCCGACGGTGAAACCAGTGCTGATGTTACAATTACCGGTGTGCCTGATGGTATCGTCGATGGCAATCAAAGTGTTACGATTACAGCCTCAGCGGACGGCTACACCGATGGCACCGACACTTTGGAAGTTACTAATTTCGATGTGCTGGAAGACTTCGGTGGCTGGATTTCCGGATTTGAGGTTGGTGGACTGACCAGTATTTCCGATGACTACGACGGTGATGGCATACCGAATGCAGTGGAGAACTACTTCGGGACCGATCCGGGGATCTATAATGCCGGGCTATCTGCTATACGGGTGACGACTAGTGGTAATATGATATTCGAGTTTAAGCATCCGCTGAACGATCAGCCTGCCACTGATCTAACGGCCAGCTATCGTTGGTCCCACAATCTTGCTGAATTCCATGGACACGGTGAGACGAGTGCCGGCACCACGGTGACTTTCTCGGTGGGTGATCGATCGGACGAAGGCGAGGTCACTGTAACGGCCACGATCACCGGTACGCCTATTGATTGTTTATTTGTAACTGTCGAGGTGACGCAGCAATAAGTGCTGTTAAGTAAACTGGAAAATCATCTAAAACCCTTGAGACAGTTTTGAGTACGAGTTGTATGTGCTACTATGTGAGAGTACTCAAACTTTGAGATCTTAGGCAGATTGATAACACTATTTGCTAAATGAATAAATTCAGCAGAATTCCAATTAAAAAAAATCGGTTTACTCGAATGGCAATGAAACAAGTTCTGGGGCTGCTGATTCCCTTAATGGCTCTGGGACCCCTGGCGCAAGGCGAAGTATTCCTTGAGACCGGTTTTGAGGGTGGAATACCTGCCGGATGGACGCAGAGTCAGTTCTCGGGCATTGCGAATTGGACCACTCAATCGGGAGGAACCGCAAATGGAGGTGCAGGGAATAATCCTGCTTCAGCTCATAGCGGCAGCTCTAATGCGATCCTGTATTTTCCGTCGAACGCTAGCAGAAGTGACACTCGGCTAATCACTCCAAGTTTCGATACAACAGGTTATACGAACCTCAAATTGGAGTTCTGGCACACTCAGGAAGTTTGGTTCGGCGATCAGGATACGCTAAAGGTCTTTTATAGCACAAATGATGGTTCCACGTGGACGGAGTTGGCTTACTACACCGAGAGTGTAGCGGCATGGACGCAACGCACAGTTGTTATACCGGTAGCCAGTGCCATGACGCGTATCGCTTTCGAAGGAAGCGCAACCTGGGGTCATGGTGTTTGTTTGGACGACGTTCTCGTCTCTGGGATTCCTGACACTTTTTCAGAGGTATTTGTCACTGCCACCGACGCGTCAGCATCTGAAGTAGGTACTGACACCGGAGCCTGGACCATCACCCGCACCGGCAACACCACAGGACCTTTGAGCGTTAATTACACACTGGGCGGCACAGCCACTGCCGGAAGCGATTATAATGTCGACATTTCAAGCCCGATCTCTTTTGCCACCGGAGAGACATCGAAGGTCGTGACCTTAACACCGATCGACGATTCCGTGGCGGCAGAAGGTGACGAAATCGCCACTCTTACCCTCACAGCAGGTTCCGGATATGTCATTGGAACCGCTAACGACGACATTGCCATTTTTGACGACGAGGGTTTCGATCTTAATGTTCTGGTGATCGGATCAACCCGCAGTTTCTCTGACACCGGGGAGAACGATGTTGTTCACGAAAAACCCTTCAACCCGACAACCATTGCGACCCATCTGGAAGGCATTCTTTCCCAGGACCCGTTCCTCAACAAGACGGCAAACGTCGACTTTGAGGATATCTTCAAGACCAAAGCACAAACGGTGGAATATAGTAATAATAGCTTCACGGACTTCACGTCCCATTGCTACAGCCTGGCTCAACACTATATGTGGACGGACGACCAGACCAACCGCCTGACCAACTTGCGGGGCGAGGACGGTATCGAATGGGATTACATTGTCCTCTGTGCCGATCCCTATATCCTGGCCAACTTCCCCGGCATGTATGCTGAAGGTGTGCGGCTGATTCAAAATGAAATCGCCCAGAGTTCTCTGCCAGTAAAGCCGCAGTTGGTGCTCCTGGCGCAATGGCCGGAGAACAGTTCGAGTTTTTCCGCTAATGACTTCAATGAAATCGTGCACCGGGTCGGCAACTCCGCAGGTGCCATCGTGGTCCCGGCAGGAAAGGCCTGGGACAGTTACACCTCACAGGATACCGATAGCGCTCACCCCACACCCAAGGGCGAATACCTGGCCGCCGCCGCCTTATACAGTAAACTCTACGATCGCAGTGCCAAGGTCTCCGGTTACAGCTACCCTTCCGATGGAGATGCCATCGCCGACCACGCCCTAGCACAGGTTCAGTCGATCGCAGCCACCCCCCAGTATTCAGGCCCTTACACCGCCATCAATCCGTTCCAGATGAAGTATGTTACCAAACGGGTCGTCAGTTTCCAGGAAACAGGGACTAGCACCGAAGACCGGATTCGATTTGCTCTCGACCGGCTGGATGACGTACAGCGAATCACCTTCAGTACCTCGGGATATTCCGATCCCGGAGGCACCCGTTGGGATTTCAACTACGGTCGCGGCAACGACTGGTGGGAGGATGATAAAGACTACGAGGTAGACCCGGGCAAATACGACCGGTCCTATGGCTTCCCCATGTTCCATTATGCTCCGACCGGGGGAACAACGATGCGCTATGGCATCGACAAGCACTTTACCGGTAACAGCTACGAAGATGGTACCGATCTCGGCATCGCCTATAACATGATCCGCCCGAATACCAGAGAACTCAGCTTGCCGGAGGATGTCCGGGCCATCCCGATTCGATTGATGTATATGAAAATGGAGCAGATTTACCCGGGCTTTAACCCGCTTGGTGACAGCACCCACATGAACAACCATCTCAATGATGCCATCGCCGCTTTCATGTATACCCTGCTCTCCGGGCGTTGTCCCGTGGTGGAGGAACCGGCAACCCAGGGCAGCACCGAGTGGTTGCAGTGGCTCGGGCATAAAATCGGTTACGAAACGGCCTGGCAGATGTCCCACCTGACCACCCGCGTGCCTGGGTTTCGAGTGCTGCCAGCCAGTACCTCAGCTACTTCTGTCACACCGGGTACCAGTGAAACCATGACGGTCCAATTTATGTACCCGCCACAGGCAGAGGTGACGGTAACGGTATCCGCCGTCAATCCGACCGCGGCCATCGTCAGTCCGCAAACCCTGACCTTTACTCCAGCCAATTACGACAGTCCGCAGACGGTGATAGTGACCGGACTGCCTGGTGCCACCAGTGCCGAATCCTTTGAGGTGGTTTACCAGACCAGCTCGACTGATGAGATCTACGACGACCTCAGCGATTCCTGGGAATACACCAATAATCGCAGCAGCACGGCAAGTGTCAGCCAGGTGGACAACGGGAACGCTCAAGTGATCAGCGCCCAATATACACCCGTCGATATCAGCCTCGGTGTCGCGGGAGCTACCTCTGGCAATACCATCTTCGCCGGGCCATCCCATGGCTCGATCACCTGGTCCGGCGCCGCCGATATCCAATACACTCCCACCGACGATTACCTTGGCAACGACCAGATCGTCTATGCCGTGACCCTCAATGGCACCCAAACCATTGGAACTATCGACATCTCTGTCTTGTTACCCGACGGACAAGTGACAGTGATCGCCGACGACTCTGAAGCCGCGGAAGAAGGTCCCGACACGGGAACATTCACCATCAACCGGATCGGCGACACCACAAGTGCACTCGATGTTTATTTTAGTATCGGCGGCACTGCTACTCCGACAAGTGATTATACCCTTTCCCGTAGCAGTCCGGTCACCATTCCGGCGGGTCAAAGCTCAGTCACGGTGACACTCACTCCGATCGATGACACGGTCTTCGGTGAACGCGAAGAGACGGTGATATTGACGATTACCGAAAATGATGCCTATCCGATTGGTTTGTCATCGGCCAGCATCACAATTGTCGATAATGATAACCGTGCTCCCATCCCGAATGCCGGCCCTGATCAATCAGCTCAAATTCAGGCCGCGACCATCATGCCGGGCCTGTATTATGGAACCGTTCCAGGTAACATAGATACGACTACTCCAAATCCAAATTCGGAGATCCTTGTCGACCCGTCCACCCGTACAGAAGATTCGATTGCTGGCGACACCACCGAAATCTACACCGGCAATATCTACGACGCAGATGGTCAAATCAGCTTTACGGAACATATCGATGATAAGGCCAGGATCTGGATCAATGATGTTCTCGTTCTGACTAATGACGCTTGGCGTGCACGCACCTCTACAGCCAATTTGAACCTGACTCCTGGGTGGCATAAGATCGAGATTCGAATCTCCAATGGCACCGGCGGCAGTGGCCCAGTAGATAACGAAATAGGCATCGGCTACGACCCCGCGGGCGGCACTTCATGGCAACCGCTGGTAGATTCGGGAGACGGCAATTTTCTGAGGGTTAGTCAGGTCTTCGGAGTGGATGTGAACATTGTTGGCACCGTCACTGATCCGGATGGAGACCCGCTCACTACGAACTGGTCAGTAATTCCGGAATCTAGTCAGGTGACCATTGCTGATACATCTGCGCTAAATACCACTGCCACATTTACTGCAGCAGGCACTTATGTGCTGCGTTTGACCGTTGACGATGGCAACGGGCAGGTTTTCGATGAGGTTACTATTACGGTTTATGACAGCCAGCTTTTTGCAGGATGGATTTCCGGGTATCAGGTTGGCGGGATGACCGGGCTTAACGATGATTTTGATGGAGACGGTGACCCTAATGGAGTTGAGAACGTGTTTGGCACTAACCCGGCTATTGCCAGTGCCGGTCTCTCAGCTACTGCTGCTAACCTGGACGGTAGTACCACCTTTACATTCACCCATCCGGTCAATGAAAACCCGGCCAGTGATCTTACCATGAGCTACGTTTGGTCCACTGACCTGATAACGTTCCATGCCGATGGTGCTACCAATGCCAATGGTACGACTGTTTCATTCTCGGATGGTATTCCGGTGCCGGAAGGGGTAAGCGTGACAGCGACTGTCAGCGGAACTGACCCGGGTCGGATATTTGTCGCTGTGGAAGTTCACTTTTCCGAGTGACGCCTCAGGCTTACTGGCGGTTGCTCTTTATCAGGCTTATAGTTCAGTCAGTTCGACCTTGCGAAACTCGACTTCTGATCCTTCGGCCTGGAGCGCAATTTTGCCTGAGCTGACAGTACTGTTGTGGCCGTGATTAACCAGCGTGCCATTCA
>CAZHRP010000053.1:1099-13582 GCA_964535055.1 uncultured Chthoniobacteraceae bacterium | reverse complement strand
AAGCCGTTCGTTGGATATGAATAACAGATCCGGCTGGAAGACATTGGTGTCGTCCAGGTACACATCGAACGGTGCATTGTATAATTTTCCGAGCGGATTTTTCTCCAGGTAATCGCATAGAATATACTGCAAATTGCGTGAAATGTCCTGGTGGTAGCGGTTGGGGGCAGGAGCCAAATAAAGATCTCCCTCAATGAGTTGGTAGCGTAGACCAGTCTCAGGCAGCAGTTTATAGTTTTCCACCGTCAGCGGTGGCATGTCACGCAAGATTGGCATCAATTACTAGTATACCAGAACGACCGGCTTGAGCAAGACGATAAAGCCGCGACGCTTTGGCATTGATTCCATGGCATCTACCAATACTGTCGCTGGGACAAACTTATGCAACCGGCCCAGCCAGAATCCCGCAATCAAGTCTCAACGGAACCGATCTCGCCGTCAGATTTGCACTACGACGTTTTGATCCTCGGCGGCGGCTTTGCCGGGGTTTATGCCGCCAAGGCAGCCAGCAAAGCCCTGCGACGCAAACAGGGGAAATCGATCGGCCTGATCGCAGCCGAAAACCATATGGTTTTTCAGCCGATGCTGCCCGAGGTAGCCGGCAGCGAGCTATCGCCGTTGCATGTGGTCAACCCAATCCGCTTGCTCTGTAAAGGTGTCGATGTTCTCAAAGGAGAGGTTGAAGATATCAAATATAACGACCGGCAGGTACTGCTGAATGCCGGCGCTTTTACATCCTCACACACGGTCAGTTTTCACCAGCTGGTAATTGCTCTGGGAGCTATCGTCGACCTGCGTCGCATCCCGGGTATGGCGGAGCACGCCTACCTGATGCAAAACGTCGGCGATGCCATGAAACTGCGCGGCACAGTCATTGCACGGATGGAAGAAGCCAACCTCGAGCCGGATCGCGAGTCGCGACGCCAGTTACTGCAGTTTATCGTCGTCGGGGGCGGCTATTCGGGCGTTGAAACAGCTGGCCAAATCATCGATCTACTCGATTCCATCCATAAATTTTATCGCAATGTGGATGTCGGTGACTACCAGGTCAGCTTGATCCATAGCCGCGATCACCTGCTGCCAACTATGACACCCCAATTGGGAAAATATACCGCTGACAAGCTGGCGGATCGGGGCGTGAATGTAATATTGAATTGTCGGGTCGCAGCGGTTACTGCCAGCAAGGTCACGCTGAATACCGGCCGCGAACTGCAGGCTTCAACCGTCGTCTCGACTGTCGGCAATGCCGCTCACCCGGTGGTCAAAAAATTATGTGATGAATTTTCGATCCCGGCACATCGCGGACGCATTCAGGTAGGATTGGATTGCCGTGTGGCAGAGCATCCAAACTTGTGGGCGGCCGGCGATTGTGCGGCCATGCCCATGCCGGGAAATCCAGATGAGATTTGCCCGCCGACAGCGCAATTTGCAATGCGCCAGGGGGCATTACTTGGCGGCAATCTGGCTGCTACCTTCCTTAACCATAAGCTCAAAAAATTCGAATTCAAAGGCCTCGGGGAGTTGGCGGTTATCGGCCATCGCACTGCCGTCGCCAATATTCTGGGGGTCAATTTCTCCGGCTTCTTAGCCTGGTGGATGTGGCGCACGATCTACCTATTCAAGTTGCCCGGCCTCGAACGCAAGCTCCGTGTGATGATCGACTGGTCACTCGACATGTTTTTCCCGCGCGATATCACATTGATCAATCCCCAGTATACCAAACCGCTGCGGGAGACCCATTTATCCGAGAATGACATCCTATTCAACAGTGGCGAGCCCGCGTTCTCATTTTACATCGTCAAACAGGGCCAGATCGCCATCCGCGACAGCGATGGTGCCGAGATAAAAACCATCGAGCGTGGCGGGCATTTCGGCGAGCGTGCATTATTGAGCGATGGCAAATGGCGGTTTTCTGCAGTTGCCACTCAGCCTTCCATACTGATCTCGGTCAGCGATAAAGCCTTCAAAGCGGTTGTCTCCGCCGGGGGCGCCTTTGACCGGCTGTTCCGGCAGTCTGCCACGATGTATCAATCCAGCGATGAGATCGCTGCCATGATCGACAAAATCCCGCAACCTACCCGTGGGAGTACCGCCGCCGATCTCATGCAGCGCAACGTAGCAGTCGTCGGCCAGAGTATGAAGATTGCCGACGTGCTAAAACTCTTCAGACACGAAAGACATTCGGCCTATCCGGTGGTCGATGAACAGGGCAAAGTGCTCGGTGCCGTCCGCCGCAGCGAATTTTATGAATGGTATAAAAATTCGTGCACTGACGACCAGGCCACTGTCTCAGGCATGCAGTTAATTTCTTTCCCAAAGGTCAGGGCAGACACCAGCGTCACCACCATCTTCGAAAAAATGGTGCGGGCCGGATCGACCAAAGCGCTGGTAGTAGACACCGACGACCACATCCTCGGCATCATCGCACTGGTCGATTTGCTGCAAGAACAGTAAGCGGAATCCGGGCTAAAGCATCTGCACTGGCTGAACGGTACTTTCCAGCACCGAAGTCCATAGGTCACCTTTCGGGTCGACCCGCTTGCGTCCAGAAGTAGTCAGCTCGGTCGGTAAGTTCACATAATGTCCATGCCAGCGGCCTACCACCATGTTCGTCTTGCCGGCCATGCCGGCATGCACCGCATGCTGGGCCAGTCGCAAACAATAAAAACTATCCTGCGAAGCTGCAGGAATACTGCGGATCATGTAACTCGGATCAATATACTTCAGATCGACCGGCATCTCCCGCTGCTTAAAGTATGCCTTGATTTTATCTTTCAGAAAGATACCAATGTCATTCAACTTGCGGTTGCCGGAGGCATCAGTCCCCGGATCATCAGCAAATAATTCCTGCCCGGCACCCTCAGCCACGACTATCACCGCATGCCGCCGTCGCTCCAACCTGCGCTCGAGCGTCTTGAACAATCCATGCTCGCCATCAAGCGCAAATGGCACTTCTGGAATCAACACATAGTTCGCATCGTTATTGGCTAGTGCCGCACTGCAGGCAATAAACCCGGAGTGGCGACCCATCAATTTAACCAGGCCGATACCATTGAAATGGCCGAGCGACTCCGTATGGGCCGAGGCAATCGATTCTACGGCAGCCGCGATCGCCGTCTCAAAGCCAAAGCTCTTATCGATGTACATGATGTCATTATCGATGGTTTTCGGAATACCGATAACTGCAATGGGAAGTTGCCGCCTGATAATCTCCTGCGCCAGCTCACTCGAGCCCCGCAAGGTACCATCACCACCAATCACAAACAGAATATTAACGCTCATCTGCACCAGGGTATCGACCATGGTCGCAATATCCTGCTCGCCACGTGAGGTGCCAAGAATAGTCCCGCCTCGCTCATGAATATGCTCGACCCGCGCCGGGGTCAGATTGCGAATTTCGTGACCATTTTCCGGCACCAGTCCCTCATAACCAAATGGAATACCGTAAATATTCCGTACCCCATAACAATGAGTCAGCTCCATTACTATCCCCCGAATCACATCGTTCAGCCCGGGGCATAATCCACCGCAGGTCACAATCGCACAGGAAATCTCGTCCGGGTGAAAATACACATGCTCGCGCGGTCCGGCTCGCTCCAGCGATGGCAATTCCCGTCCCTGACTGACCAGCTCCATCACATGGTCAAGCCGGTCATCGAGCAAAACCCGCCGCTCATCACTGACAAAGTGGCGTTTGCGCTGCTCGACCGGCAAATGCTGGTCAATCGGCGACGGTATCTTCGCTTCACCAAGATGAGTAATCTCTAATGCTTTCGGATCCATAGTCAGCGCGTAGTCCTAGCCCGAACTATCGATTCTGTCGAGACAATGCGATCTCTTACACTCAGCAGCAAAGAACCGCTAACTCCAAAAAACCTCACTACCACTGTCCTACAGTCGCACCCTACATCAACTTGGCACCCAATTCAGCCAGATCACTGCGCTCCCCTTTGGACAGGGAAACATGGGCTGCTGCCGTCTGACCTTTCAACCGCTTGCGGGTGTAAACCAGCCCGTTGGACAAACTATCCACATACGGGTTGTCAATTTGTGCCGGATCTCCAACCAGGATTAGCTTCGATCCCTTTGACATGCGGGTCACCAGGGTTTTGGCCTCGAGAGGTGTCAATTGCTGAGCTTCATCCAGGACAAAAAACCGGCGCGGGATCGAACGTCCACGAATGTAGCATAGTGCTTCAATTTCCACTATCCCCTGGTCAATCAGCGACTCGTACGGCTTGCGGTAGCCATTCTGCTGGTTGTGGTTCATTACCAATCCGTCTTCGCTAGCCTTGCGCTTGGACGCTTTGCGCTTGCTGCTGCCATCCGGGTTCAAGCCCGGCGGCGGCATCAATACCTCAAGCGCATCGTAAATCGGCTGCAACCAGGGTCGCATCTTTTCATCCAGATCACCCGGCAAAAAACCCAATGTATCACCCATCGCCACCACCGGCCGACTGATCGTCATCCCGGAAAACTCACGGCGGCCAACGCTATGCAACCCGGCGGCCACCGCCAGCAAAGTTTTGCCGGTACCGGCCTGCCCGTAGCAGGTGACCAGCGAAATACTTGGATCCAGCAAGGCATCGACAAAACATTGCTGACCCAGATTGACCGGCCGGATATCAATCCCCCTCGGAACATGCAAATGTTCGGGAATCAAGAGGCGCTTAAACTTACCGTCCGCAGCCATCCGGGCCGGCATCGTCTTACCATTCTCAGACTCCAGCAAAACATACTCGTTGACCATGATCAGCTGCTTCTGCTTTTCATCAGCCTCCAACTCACCACTGCTGGCAAAGCGCTGCAGGCAATTAACCGACACCGGCAGCCGTGGAATCGAGTAGTTCTCCACATCGCGTGGCTCAACTTTGTCATTCAGGTAATCTTCACATTGCATCCCTACCGCACGGGCTTTCAGCTGCATGTTCAAATCCTTGGTGACCAGCACCGTGCGGCCCTCCTTGCTTTCTTCCTCGACTATCATCGCCGCCGCAATGATGCGGTGATCGACCCGCTCCATATTACTGAAAATATCACTAAACTTCTTGAGCGCCGGCGACTTCGACCGCCGCCCGCTGAAGTCCGTCACCAGTAAACGCACACTGCCCCCACCCTCAGTTTCCACACCACGCGTCACATCACACTCTTCATCGGCAAATAACTTGGTCAACATCCGGTGCACGCTACGCGCATTGGCACCTCGCTCGGATTGCTCGTTTTTAAACCGGTCCAACTCCCCAAGTACATCAACCGGAATCCAGACATGGTTATCATCAAACTTCTGGACGCTATACGGGTCGTGCAACAGGACGTTCGTATCCACCACAAAATTCTTTGATCCGGCCCGCACTGTAATCTCTCGCGATGCCTTCGCTGTTCTTTTGCGGCGCCCTTTGCGTACCTGCTTGCGCTCAGGTTCTCCGAACAAGTCGACTAATTCAGATTTCAAAACCGGCTCGGTACCACCAGTTTCATGCATTGGATCCATCTGGTTCATGATTTTTGCTCCCTCAATCGTTCATTTACTTGAAATCCCCCTAAAGTCAGGGGCTCATACCTGAGGCCGATGGCCAGGCTTGTCAGCATCTGCATTTGCGCCAGTTGATGCAAGATATTGTGTACATTATCTGCTGTAATACAAAATAGCAAATAGATTCGAAGCAATCCACGTGACAATTCTGTCACAAGGGCAGGAAAGTCGTAGGCGCTTCAATGAGGCCGCGCTCCGCAGAGCGCGGAAATCCAGGGAGCGCGAGTACCAGCTCACCACCGACGGCATGCTTCAATGGGGCCGCGCTCCGCAGAGCGCGGAAATCGCATCCTTACTAACACATTTGGTAGTAGCAGGATAGGGGATATTTAGCGAGAGGCAAAGATACCTGATGTTGTGGGTAACTAATTGGGCTATAATTAGTGCAGTCACTACCGCATAAGTCTTTGATTTCAAGTGGTTGCGAGTACCTCCCCCCAAATAGTCTTTTGGCAGGCTCTCGCAAATAAGTATGTGATATGTCAAGGAACTAAAAGTATGGCCCGGAGGGAAATTTATCTTAAACCACATAGCAGGGGACGTCGAGGGAGTTATACGGCTGGCCGAGGGCGGTGACGACTTTTTCGCCGCGTGAGGAGCTGGGCCCGAGGTTAACGAAGATCACCTGATCATCAGTGGCATCAATGATCTCCTGAAGTCTGGACTCGAAGGTAGCGCGTTCGGCGTTGGTGAGGTCACACTCGAAGACCGAGTATTGCAGATGAATGCCATAGCCCTTGCATAGCTTAAAGACTTTGCGCAGCCGTTTTTTATCACAGATATCGTAGGTCACAATGTAATTGGTTCTCATTTTTTTTTAGGGAAGAGGGAAGAAAGTAGAGGAAAGAGGGGGAAAGTTACGGTTGGTTTGATTTAGCTGACTTGAGAGAGGTTACCAGGATCGCAACGATTTCCCCGGTTTCCTGCATTAGTGGTGCCAGTTTTGCAGTTGAAATTGTGTGCGACTCTACCAGCATTTCCAGCCAGAATAGTGACTCGTCGGCCTCTTCGTGAGCAATCTGCAGCTTCGAAATAAACTCAGCTTTGCTGCGGGCACGTTGCGCTGCTCGATAGTTAGCGGCAACTGAAGTACCGCTGCGCGCCAGCTGCCTGGCAATTGTCGAAGAGGAAATACATGTCGGCAAACTGTCAGCCAACTTGAGAACCCGAAGTGCAAATGCCTTCGTCCTTGCTTGCAAGTCCTGGTAATTATTTTCTTTATTCATTCTACCTTCTACCTTCTGCCCTCCCTCCCCTCATCGCGTCGTAAACGGGTAGTAGGCATCGATCTCGCCATTGAGCACTTTGGCCAGCAGGCGGAACTGCAGTTCCAAGGCGCGTCGGTAAGAGACGCGGTAGCCGAAGACCGGATGCAGGATGGCATCGTGAAGGCGCTTTTCGTACGCCTCGAAGAGTTTTTTGCGACCTTTGGCTGCCAGGGTTACTGCCTGTCCCGCGCGGACGAAATCGCTGTCTCCGAGCATCCCGTTATTGATCATAGTCAGGACAACGGAATCGGCGATGAGCGGTCGGAATTCCTCCATTACATCGAGTGCCAATGCCGGACGTCCGAAGCGCGGTTGATGGAAAAACCCGACATAGGGGTCAAACCCGGCCGACCAGGCGGCGATGGTGCAATCTTTGGCCAACAGCGCATAAGTCATCGACAACAGAGCATTGACCGGGTCGCGCGGCGGTCGGCGGTTGCGCCCATCGAAATGAAAGCGGAAAGCTTCTTCCTGCTGCCCGCATTCAGTACCATTCCCGCTGCCGGTTTCTTCCTTTTGCTTCAGCATGCCCGCGAAGTCAGAGAAGTACAGGCGGGCGGCATTGCCCTCGATCCCGAGTAGCGACTGGAGTGAGCCGGAGATCAGAGCAAGCGAGGCCAGGGTCTTGAGGTCGCGCAGGGTGTCACGTGGCGGGGATGTATGGTTGCGCAACAGTAGAGTCCGTTGATTGCGGATCTTGCCATGAACAAAGCGCCGGGCAATTTCCAGGCGTCGATTCGGGTCAGCTGCCGCTTCAAACTGTTCGATACGGGTAAAGACATTCTTCAGGCCATGACCACGGGTCATCCCATAGAACCAGCTGCCCATCGAGAAGTACGAGATCGGGATATCGCGTTCGCAAGCGCACTGAACCACTGCGGTGGATAGTTGCACCGGCCCGAACAGGGCGATGTGATGAACGTCGATGATGCGGAAGTCGGCGATCTTTTTACCTTTTTCCTTGGCAACGAAGGTTTCGTCTTTTTTACCCAAATGGACGCCGGGCTGGTGCAGATACAGCGCACGGTTATCGATATCCGGTGCGATCAGGCGACGGATGTCGGTGCTGGGTTTGAGGGCTGGTAGTCGCACCTCGGGGAAGTCGGCGAAGGGATTTGCTGTCAGGCGTTGCGGATTATCGCCATTGTCCTGAAACAAAAAATCCAGCTGGGGCTCAGACTTTGGATAGCGGTAGTTGGAAAAGTCGGCCAGCAAGCGCGTTTCATCCGGCAGGCAAACCCCGACCAGCGAGCAGCGCGGACATTTCGGAGAGTTATCCAGCGGTGGCGGCCGCTCGCCGATCGATGAAAGTGCACGGGCTGATTCCACCTGGTCTGTGATCCAGGCTTCCAGATCCGGCGACCAGGGCAGCACGACCTGCTGGCGGGTCTCACGGTAGTACAGCAATCCTTCTTCGCAGGCGAAGCCATTCTCGCGCAATAGCAGGATCTGCAAGCCCAGTTGCATCCGGTCGGCCGGCCAGATCGCAATCCCGTCATCATCCTGTTGCGGCCTCCCCTTCTTGTATTCGACCGGACGGTGCTGCACCTCGCCATTCTCTCCTGATTTCGACTCGACCAGATCCAGCTTCGCGGTCACCCCCAGGGTATCAGAAAACAGCGAGACCGAACGGGTGTGCAGGCGCTCCGCTTCGGCGGCCTCAGGATCAAGATCACGCGCCTCCTTATCCACTCTCTCATGCGCTCCCTTGCCATCAATGGTATCGGCATTGTGGACGAAAATCCCCTCGACATGCTCGATATAAAACAGCCGCGGACAGTATACAAATTCATTAAGCATCCGCGCCGGCAATAGCGCGGAGTCGTTAGGCGTTAGGCAGGGCGAGCTGTCCCATTGTGTCCCATTGTTACCCCTTACAAAACAGTTATGGCTATAATAAGCCTGTAGCAAGTCAGAAGCAATAGTTACTATGTCTGTTTCATCCTGAACTCAGCCGCATCGCCTGGCTGATCGTACCCGGTACAGCCGCTCGATGAAGCCACCCTCCTGTTCAAAGGCACCAGCCAGCACAGATACCTGACGGTCAAGCAGCGCTGCGGCCACATTGATCAGTACCAGTGCTGCATTCGCCGCGATACAGGGATAAGTGGACGAATTCGACCCGGTGGACTGTATTGAGTTTCTTTGGCTATTCTGTTGACTCCGTCCACTCTCATAAATCTGCCGCACCCAGCCTGATACCTCATCGACTGATTTGCAGCGCCGGTCGACCAAGCTCTGGCGACGAGAGTCATCAGCCTCCCATCGCGGCAGTCCCCGCTGCCGCAGAAAATCTTCATAATCCAGCCGCAGTTCTTCAAGGCTGGCCCGCGCTACCTGGGTCAACTTTAACTCCATCTTTTTCGAGGTGGCACTGACCTGACTGCCCTCGGCGATATTTTGCACGCCGCTACGGGCTGCCTGGACCATTTGGTCGTAGGTGCGGCTGCGCCTGTCTATATAACGATCACAGAACCGCACGGTGACATCATAAACCAGTTACGCCACCTGAAAACCCACCAGCTTCCGGTAACCACCATGCTTGGGGATCAGCGATTCGTCTGACATGAGCTTATTTTTACTCTCCCAAAAGCATGACGCCAATCTGATATTTGCTTCAGTCCTGCTGCAGGAGCTCCCATGCCAGCCGCACGGAATTATCATTTGAGTTCTGATATTCCATTTTGGAATTTCAAATCCATTATTCAGCCAGCAACCGGCACGAACAGACCAAAGCCAAAGTAGCGACGATCTCCGAGCAATAAGGGCCCGCGCACAGATTCGGAGAAGGTGAGGCGAAAGAATGCGGCAGGTCTTCGCCCACCGTCGTCCGAGCACTCTTGTCGAAATCGTTTAAACTCGATCGGGTGCTCGAGGAAGCGCTGCCGACGCGGATCCCATCGGCAGGTGACCCCCCACTTTATCTGCAGCGGCGTGTAGTCCGGAAAATACGTGACTATCGGGCACCGAGGTACCTGCGGAGGGGATCCGGTGATGCCCGGGAATTTTTCATCGATCCCGTACCACATAACCCGTAATAGTTCCGGTATGGACTTTTCGACGCCGACTTTCGAATTATTCACCAGGGGCCTGGTGCACGAGGATGTGGTCGTGCGCGATACTTGTATCGCCTATTTCGACGGCCGCCATGGCGGAACGACGCAACAGACTGCCGCCGTACTGGATGCGCTGGAGCGGTATGGGGAGATGGCCTATGAGTTCATCCACCAGGCCTACGAATTGCCGCTGGATGCCACATCACTGGACCGCTTGTTTGCACTCATTCTTGGCATGGATGACGAGGAGAGACGGCTGCGACTGCTGCTCTGGACAGCGAACGCACCCATCTCTTTGCTGCCTGCCGTAGCGGAGTTCACAGGCAGCAACAGGATCAATGTCTCAGAGGACTTCGGATTCCTCGATCCGCAGAGGATCGGAGAACAGGTCTCCCGACGGCTATTTTTCGCCCAACTGGATGCGGAAGAACTGACCGGATGGCTGGAGTCGCTATTTGCGGAGATGACGAAAGCGGAGGATTTCCCGCATGCAACCGTGAAAGATGCGAAGTGGGTGCTCGATGCGATGATCGAGCACATGCCCAGCGCCGACTTGGCAGCCATGGTCGAGCAGTGGCTCGAGGTGAAGATCACGCACAAGATGCGGCCCGAGGATTGGAAGCTTGTCCTGGGCATCCATCTGGCGGGCCTTCTGCGGATGGAAAGCAAGGTGGACCGCTTGCTCGATTGCTTCGACATGGACTGGGACTGGGCGAACGATATGATCCAGGTTGCCATGATCAGGATCGGCACGCCTGCGGTCGTCGAGCGGATCAGGAACAGGTGGATCGACCTGCCCGAGCACGGACAACTTTACCTCTCTGAGGTTTTCCAGTCACTGCATCCCGCCGGCTATCTGGATTTCTACGACCGCGTGCTGGAAAAGAATACCGTTTGGGGCGGCGTGGTCGACTCTGCTCTAGCCGCCGCAGCGGCCCATTCCGGAACCCGCGAGGGCCTGGAGTGGGCGTTGAAGGAACTGGACCTGAGCGAGGGCGATCCGGAATTCGAGCTAGTCGATGAAACCCTGTTTACCCACTATGAACTGCGCGGCTGGGATCATTCGCGCAAAGCGGAGCTGCGGGAATCCATCGATTTGAAACAGGAAAATTATGATGATCTCCTGGAGAGTTTCGCCTCGAGCGGAACGGGAAAATGGGGCGGACCGAATGATGCCCCTGACTTTCCGCAGTATCCCGTGACTCCCGTGACCAGTCCTCCCAAAGTGGGACGCAACGCCCCCTGCCCATGCGGCAGCGGCAAAAAATTCAAGAAATGCTGCCTCGACAAGTAGGCATTTCCAGAAGGTACTCCTGCCGCATTCAGTGACAGGATCGGGATGACCTGCGGTGACAAAGCAAGCGATGCTGCAGGTGAGAATAGGCATCGGATCTGGTGGCCCGGGCTACAACCGGAACGGATTCAGCACCTCGATCGAGCCGTAGCGTTGGCCGTGATTGAGATCCTCGCTGTAGATTGTCTGTGCACGGAGTCGTTCTGCGGCAGCCAGGATCGTCCCGTCCCAGTAGGAGATTTGGTATTTCAGCGAGTTGCGAACGCCCTCGATGACCAAACCCGAATCGACCGATACGACAGGGAACGCGCGGAAGCGATCGAGAAATTTCAATGCGGAGGCCGGGGCCATGGGTTTCGCGAGTTTGCGCGTGACCGTCACATAGAATTCCTGCAGAACCTGAGCCGACAGGCCGAAGTCGGCTGCACGGATCAACTCGATCGCCCGAGCCTTCTTGTTGCGGTTTTCCGGAGTCGCATCGACCGAATAGACCAGAACGTTCGTGTCGAGTAGGCACTCAGCGGTCATAAAGCGAGTCCCGCGTCCACGACGAACCCCCAATCCACGCATCCGACTTGTCGCAGAGATCAACCAACTCCCGACGAGCCGCCTCGGTCCGGGATTCATGCGCGATCAGATCGTCGAGGTAATCGCGGATCAGTGCATTCACAGAAGTCGAGCGCTCAGCGGCAATCCGACGCGCCTTGAGCAACTTCGCCTCGTCCACTCGCAGCGTGACGTTCTTCATAAGCACATAATATGTGCAGAATGTGCGGTGTCAATCACCACGTTCGTTGACAAAAGAATGCAGCATGCTTCCACCTGCCCGTGCGGATGTCCCCGGGCAGGTCGATCTTTCTTCATCCCATCAGCCTGTGGAAGATAGTGGCGAGAAAATCTTCGATCTGTTCAGGGTCGGGCATGGCAGTGGAAGGTTTTTGGTTTGGGAAGGCTACCGGTGGTCATTTTGAAATGGCGTTCGAGGTTTTAGCGCAACTGAGTCTTGAAATACTCAACCCGTGAAAAGCGGATCTGGCTGCTGTCGCGTAGTTTGCGCCAGTCTTGGATGGTGAGGCGTTCGAGGTGCATGGTTTATTCTTTGCTTTCGTCGTTCAGTCGATGGCCGTAGCGTAGATGTCGGTGATTTTCTGATAGAACTTTCGCTCACTCAGACGAATCTCCCGGACGCGCTGAAGCTGCTCTTCGAAATACTGCTTACTGAGGACCGTGCCGCCTGCTTTCAGGCGCTCGACGTCCAAAGCAAAGCCCTTGATCGTGTATTCCTTGACCACGACCGTCGCCCACTTGCGGAACTGGACGGCCCGCTCGGAG
>CAZHRP010000053.1:0-1089 GCA_964535055.1 uncultured Chthoniobacteraceae bacterium | reverse complement strand
GGAGTTGACCTTGTAGCCCACGGCGATGATGGCCGAGAGATTGTAGTGCTGGGTGTTGTAGTTTTTCCCGTCACTAGCAGTTATCCGGAATTTCCGGATAACTGAATTTTCCTCCAGTTCACTGTCGGCGAAAATCTTTTTCAGGTGCTCATTGACGGTTCTGACGTTTAGAAGCACATAAAGGGACAAGCACATAAAGGGACAGACAATATATTGAAAATAATATTTAAGTTGCTTGATGAAAATCAGTTACCATTGAATATTGAAATCGATTTATTCCAACTTGAATGGTTTGGGATTTTTGGCGGCAAAGCGGGCTGCTGGGTCGTCGTAGTGAGTACGGTGGTAGGAAACTAACGCTGAAAAGTAATCGAGCGCCTCGGCTGGAGTCAGGTTCAGGGGATGGCGGCGTTCGGCAGCGTTGCTGAATTCCGGCAATTTTAGTTTGGAATTCTTGCTACGCCGGGCCATCGACTTGATTGTTATTACCCCCTAAGACAAAGCGTTCCGACCATGCATTGTCCTGCCGATTGCCGTCGTCCCTGCGATTTTCATAGTAATGATCGAGAAATGGCTGGATTTCATCCATTAGTTCATCCCAGCTGACAGAGCCGAGCGTTGGTGCTAGAAGCTTTCCCTGTGGCTCCGGAAATTTGAGATCGGCTGTTGACACACTATTGCTCATTGAGTTTCTTCACATCTTCCATAACCGTACTATCACCTTGCTGCAGGATGATGGCTTGTACTTCTGTATCTTCAACTTTTAACTTAGCAAGCTTAAGTAAACTTGCAATATCGCTAATGTCCTGAGCTTTATTGGCTCGCGTCGGGGAAGCTGCTGCCTTGGCTTTCATCGCAATTAAATGCAAAATTGCGGGAATCGGAACACTGATACCCTCAGATAACGTTGCCTGCTCGGCCGCACCGATCAATTGCTGCCAGGTATTTTCATCAACCAACATCAAGTCAAAATCAGGAAGTGAGTACCTGGCTCCAGCAGGCGAACGAAACTGATCAAAAGCTCCGGTTTGGTGGGCTAGCCCGGATAAATCACAAGCCATCTATCGTAGTGAGGCGCAGACCCCGATG
>CAZHRP010000052.1:0-13615 GCA_964535055.1 uncultured Chthoniobacteraceae bacterium | reverse complement strand
GACAGCGTCCGATAGCCTGGCAGAACTGGTGAAGAACGAAATTCGCATTAGCAAGTTGCATTTGAGCTCTGCATTGAGTGTGGTGCCGACGGTTGCAGCACGCCAGGCTCTGCAAGAATTTGTAGATCCGGTTTATTTGCACCAGGTGGTCGGTCGTGACGCATCAGGCACGCTGGTTCGTTGGGTGGACCTTAACCAAGCACTGGAGGCGCCTATGGTTGCGCGAGCGGATGAAAGTGAATGGCGTATCCATTTTCATGTACCGCTTTATGCAAAACCGGCTGCTGAGTTGGCGACAACGGTCGAACATCTGGAAGAGACACTCGATTGTGTGGCGCAGCAGCGTGCTGTGTGCAGTCATTTTGAATTTGAAACTTACACCTGGGAGGTACTGCCAGCTCACTTACGGGAGGATTCGGTAGTGGATCAATTGATTGCCGAATATCGATGGTGCTTGAATGCTTTTGAGTCGAGAGGGATCATGAAAATGGCTGGCTGCTGAATTCTTGTGTGTCGGGTGGAAACCTGGGTCCTCATCATTAAATCAATGAATGCCAGTCTCAAAACGCACTTAAGTCTGGCCCGGGTTTCAAATCTTGGAACAGTCTGGTCGAATGTCGCCTGTGCATTTCTGCTCGTCGGGGATTTCCATTGGGGGATCTTTCTCGGGGCAATCGTCGCAGTCAGTCTGCTTTATGTGGGTGGCATGTATCTCAATGATTGGAAGGATGCTGAGTACGACCGTGAGCATTGCCCGCAACGACCAATCCCGTCTCAGCTGATTTCGCGTAGAACCGTTCTTATCTACGCACTAACTTATTTTGTAATCGCATTCCTAATCAGCATATTTATTCAGCCAAAGTCTATCTGGTGGGTGTTGGGTTTGATTGCTTGTATCACGGTTTACGATCTGCGCCATAAGAATAATGTTATGAGCCCCTGGACGATGGCAGGGTGTCGGGGTCTTATTTATCCGTGGGTAGCAGTGATGGCGGGTCAGGGGATTCCTAGTGTGCTGTGGCTAGCCGCCGCTGCAGCTTATATTTATACCCTTGGACTAACCTATATCGCGCGTGGTCCGGCAAAATCGTTGCTCTTTCAAGTTGTCGTTTCAGTCTGTGTCTTACTGCCAGCTATCATTTGGGGCAGTCATGCGAGTGGCCGCACCTTATGGCAAGAGCTACTGGTTTTGACTGTGTTTCTGGGTTGGAGCGTCTACAGCCTGGCGGGCTGGTTTCGTAAACCACCTCGGATTGGGTTTGCTGTCGGACATTTGATTGCAGGTTTTTTCTTTGTTGATTTGTTGGCTATCACTAGCGCCTCGTCCTTTAATATGGCTATATTGATATCCTTTGTGGTGTTATTTAGTGCCACCCTGAAAATTCAAACGATAATTTCCGGCACCTGATGAGCAATGAGACCTATTCTATAATTGAAAACTTCAAAATCGATTACTCACACCGGGTCTATTTTACTGAACATCTTTTTACCCCGGCAAATTTGTTGTTGAAGTCAACACTCAAGGAAATATGCAGCGCCGAGCGGCCCAAGGTATTTACAGTAGCCGATGCCAATTTTCTGGATGCAAAGGCAGCCTGCCGGTCACAGCTGGAAGCTTTTTTCAAGCGGCACGAGGATACAATAAATCATCTGGGTTGCCTCGAACTGCCAGGTGGTGAGCAGCTCAAAAATGATCCGGTGTACCTCGAGCAGTTGTATCAAGCCATCGATGCTAAAAAGCTGTGTCGCCACTCATGCATCATCGCGCTGGGTGGCGGGGCTCTGCTGGATCTGGTTGGCTATGCAGCGGCCACTGCCCACCGTGGTATTCGCCATATTCGTTTGCCGACCACGTCGTTGAGTCAGGGTGACGGTGGCTGCGGGGTCAAGAATAGCATTAATTACTTTGGTAAGAAGAATTTCCTGGGCACCTTTACTCCGCCGGACGCGGTGATCAATGACATCACATTCCTGAAATCTTTACCTAAGCCGCGATTAATTGACGGGTATATCGAAGCTATCAAAGTGGCACTGATCAAAGATAGTGGTTTTTTTGATTACCTGGAAGAGCATGCACAGGCGCTCCGTGCGCTGGATTTTACCATTATGCGGCAAGTGATGGAGAAATCTGCATACCATCACGTCGTGCATATTGCCCGCAATGGAGATCCCTTTGAATTGACATCCTCGCGACCCCTTGACTTCGGTCACTGGTCAGCGCACAAACTCGAGGTGCTTAGTAGTTTCACGCTGAGTCATGGTCAGGCAGTTGCCATAGGTGTGGCACTCGACAGTGTCTACTCGTATAGCAAAGGATATCTTTCACCAATCAAGCTCAATCGAATCCTTGAGCTGATTCAGGGTTTTGGCTTTCGCCTTTACGACGAAAGTTTGTCAATGAGAACCGCAGATGGGCAGTATGAAATCCTAGCTGGACTTGAGGAGTTTAGGGAGCACCTGGGAGGGGAGTTGACCATTCCTTTGCTGAAAGATATCGGCAGCCAGTTTGAGGTCCATGAGATGGATCCGGCGCTTTTAGCAAAGAGTATTGAAACCCTTAGTAGCTGGGAATCGGTACTGCTAACATGAAACGAACGGCTGTCATCAATGTGGTCGGCTTGACCCAGTCGCTGATTGGACAGCACACGCCTTTAATCAGCAGGTTTGCCAAGAACAACTCGCTACGTTCCATTCATCCTACTCTGCCGGCAGTTACCACTACAGCGCAGTCGACTTACCTGACAGGTTTTAGCCCAAGTAAACACGGAATCGTCGGCAATGGTTGGTATGACCGGGAATACGCCGAGCATCGGTTCTGGAAGCAATCGAACCATATCGTGCAGCATCGGAAGATCTGGGAGGAACTTAAACAGCAGAACCCCGAATTCACCTGTGCCAAACTATTCTGGTGGTACAACATGTACTCTTCGGCGGATTACACTATCACCCCACGCCCGATGTACCCTGCTGACGGACGGAAAGTTTTTGATATTTACACTCAGCCGATGGGGTTGCGGGAAGAGATTAAAAAAGAACTTGGGGAATTTCCATTCCCTTACTTCTGGGGACCAATTGCAGGTATCAAATCATCTGAGTGGATCGCTCGTTCTGCCGAGTGGATCGAGCAACGGCATGCTCCAACACTCAGTCTAATCTACCTGCCGCATCTCGATTACAACCTCCAGCGACTGGGGCCAAGTGATCCTGGTATTCATGATGACCTGCAGGCGATTGACTCGGTCGTTGGTCGGTTAATTAGTTATTTCGAAAAGCGCGAGGTTCAAGTGGTGCTGTTATCTGAATATGGAATCACCGAAGTAAGTCATCCGGTGCACCTCAATCGTGTATTCCGGGAGCAAGGGTGGATCCAAATCAAAGATGAACTCGGCCTGGAACAAATTGACTGCGGTGCCAGTAAGGCCTTCGCGATAGCTGATCACCAGGTTGCACATATCTATGTAAATAACGAGAGTATCAGGGAATCTGTCAGAGATTGTGTATTAGCAGTCGATGGCGTTGAGCAAGTGCTGGATCAAGCAGACAAGCAAAGCCATGGGATCGCTCATCCGCGTGCTGGAGATTATGTAGCAGTTGCTGATAAACGGAGTTGGTTTACTTACTATTATTGGGATGATGATGATCGGGCACCGGATTTTGCCCGCTGTGTCGATATCCATCGGAAGATCGGATATGATCCTGTCGAATTATTTTTTGACCCTAAAATCCGCAATCTGAAACTGCGTGTCGCTGTTTTTTTGTTGAAAAAGAAACTTGGCATGCGGGCACTGCTGAACGTGATTCCGCTGGATGCAAATTTAGTCAAAGGATCCCATGGCAGAATTCCAGAAGACAAAGAGGATTGGCCGATATTTATCGGGCCGGGTGATGCAGAGGTAAATGTGCCATTGGAATCAACCGATGTCTACGCAAAGCTCATGAATTGCGTGCTTGGCCGGCAATCATGATTTCATGTTACCCGCCGATAGGTATTATTAATGGTTAACCATGAAAATCTGTGAATCTAGTTATGTGGCCTAATATCATCGGATACTTCTATCAACCTTTCGTCGGGCTGACTTTGCGGACAAGCTCATCCAAGGTTGATTAAGCTGCGGCTAGTGAGGCTAGTGCTGAGATTGTGATTGGTCAGGATAGCCGGCGTCGGCCAAAGCTTTAAGTACTTGCCTGGTGTGATTGGCGTCGCGGGTTTCGATGAGAATATGGAATTCAGCGCCCTTTGCCGGGACGTCCAGAGCAATCCGGTTGTGGTCGACCTCGATGATGTTGGCATCGTTCTCTCCGAGTATGGTGGCTACCCGGGCAAGAACTCCGGGGCGATCTTCGCAAATGATATGTACATTGGTTAGTCGTTCTTCCCGTACCAATGATCGGATCAATACGGACGTAAGCAGGCGCGTATCGATGTTGCCACCGCAAATAATGAGGCCGACAGTTCGTTTTCTAAATTGATCCGGATAGGCAAGCAAGGCTGCAAGGCCGACTGTGCCCTGACCTGAAATGACAGCTTCATCATTGTATGGGTGGATATAAATTAAATTCCGCTGATCGCGCAGTTGTTGAGCATGGGCTTCAGCTTCAGTGAAACTTTCTCCTGCCAGCACGACTTCTGCACCATGGTTGCGAACTGCATCATGGGCGTTGCGTATGGAGTCAATTGTTACTGGCACGGATCGGAGGTATCTTTTAAACTTGGGTTCTGCTGTGCCGTAAGCAAGCAATTTATCTAAGTGTGATGCATAGTAATGCCAATCCTAGCTTCGATCACATCGACGGCCTTGCCTGCTGACGCTGAAGTTACCATCCGGATTACACTGTAAATATTATTTTTTGGTACTCTTCTGTAAAATTTTATTATTGCCGTTCAGTTTCAATAGGAGACTATTGCGCGATCCTTAAACTTTTCTCCCATATGCTTTTTAATCAACACATGTGACCTTGTGAGATGAATGAAACTAACGAAAAGATTGAGTGGCAAGATGATGCCGAGTTGTTTTCACTGATGAAGACTGGCCTCTACTCTGCAGTGATCGGCGATATTCTGGATGCCATGGGAAAAAAACAGCAGTTTCTGCCGCCACAAATTCAGCCACTGCAGGATGATATGGTGGTGGTAGGGCGAGCGATGCCAGTACTGGAGATGGATGACACCGGTGGTGAAGGCCCAGGGCGAACGACTGAGCATCTCAATCGGCCTTTTGGACTGATGTTACAGGCCCTCGATGACCTGAAAGAAAACGAGGTTTATGTTTGTACCGGTGCTTCCCCTACCTATGCGCTCTGGGGAGAACTGATGAGTACAGCGGCGCGAAACCGGGGCGCGGTAGGGGCGGTTGTCGATGGCTGGTCCCGCGATACACGAGGCATCCTCAAACTGGGTTTTCCAACTTTTTCTTATGGACGTTATGCTCAGGATCAGCGCCCGAGAGGCAAGGTCATCGATTTTCGGTGCCGGATCGAACTGGGTGGAGTGGAAATACATCCGGGAGACATTCTTTTCGGTGATCTCGATGGAGTCGTGGTCATTCCGGCGGCGATGGAAGAGGAAGTCATCCGCCGTTCCTGGCAGAAAGCCCATGGAGAGAAGCAGGTTTTTGAAGCTATTCAAGGGGGCATGGGAGCGCAAGAAGCGTGGGATACCTTTGGGATCATGTGATCTGATTATGAAGATATCCGAAGTTAAGGTCTGGCTCGTCGAGGGCATCAAGTACAACTGGACGATGATCAAGGTCATCACCGACACCGGATTGACGGGAGTGGGTGAGGCGACGAATTGGCCGGGGAGTCCGATCGTTGAAGCGGCCGCCAGGCATGTGGGGGATAGGGTGATCGGTCTGGATCCACTACGCACGGATTTCATCTGGCAAAAGCTTTACCGGGATCTCAATTGGATCGGCCCTTACGGAGCCAGCCTGTGTGCCATCAGTGGTATGGATATGGCATTGCTGGATCTTAAAGGGAAAGCACTGGGGGTGCCCTGCTATCAGCTGCTCGGCGGCGCTTTCCGTGACCAAATCCGACTGTATGCGAATTACTGGTTCACGGGAGGGGCGCATAGTGGTGAGGACTATGCACGCCAGGCGAGGCGTGTGAAGGAACTCGGTTTCACCGGTTTGAAATTCGATCCCTTTGCCCACACCAATTACCTCTACGGGGAGGACTTGAATACCGACCTTGGCTTGACCGCGGAGCAGCAGGACGTGGCCTATGAAGTGACCCGGGCCGTGCGCGAGGCAGTGGGATCGGAGTTCGACATGATGATCGAGACCCATGCCATGCTCAATTTTGAGATGGCCGTCAAAATGGCTGAGCGTTTGGCGCCATTGGGTGTGACCTGGTATGAGGAGCCCGCGGGTCCTGAGAGTGCGGATACGCTCAAGGCCTTCAGGGAACGTTTGCCATCCAACGTCCCGATCTGTGTCGGAGAGCGCCACTACACACGCCACGGCTTCCGTCCCGTACTGGAGAAGCATATATGTGATGTCATCATGCCGGACATCACCCGCTGCGGTGGTCCCTCGGAAATGAAGCGCATCGCGACCATGGCGGAGGCCTACGGGGTACTGATTGCGCCCCATAACCCGAACGGACCACTTAGCACTTTGGCCAGTGCGCATGCCTGTGCTAGCGTGCCGAATTTCTTCCGTTGTGAATTTATGGTCAACGATGTGTCCTGGCGGGACGAAGTCATGACTCATCCGCTCGATGTTCGCGATGGATTTCTCTATCTTTCCGACCGGCCTGGGCTGGGAGTCGATCTGATCGATGAGGAACTGGAAAAGCATCCGGGAATCCGAGGGCTGAAAGATAAGGGAAATTTCTACGTTTGAGGCACCGCTACGGCTATGGGCTTAACGATTGATTTAACCGGCAAGCGGGCCTTCGTTTCTGGGGGTACGCGGGGGATTGGCCTGGGAATTGCGCGTGCCCTGGCCGTGGCCGGTTGTGATGTAGCCGGCTGTGGAACCAAGGGCGCGGATTCGGATCTAGCGCAGAGCTTTATCCGTGAGGTGGAGTCTCACGGTCGTCAGGCGCTTTATTTACAAGGTGATCTGTCCGATCCTGAGGTACCGCTTCGTCTCGTTGAGCAGGTGAAAGAGCATTGGAAAGGACTGGAGGTTCTGATTTCCAATGCCGGACGCAATGTTTTCATAGGAGTGGAGCACTGTTCTGAAGAGGAGTGGACGGAATGCATGAACCTTGACCTGGCATCGCATTGGCGGCTGTCCAAGGCGGCCTTACCATTATTAAGAATCGGGGGAGCGTCATCGCCCGGGGTGATTGTGATTATCGGGTCCAATCATGCCTACAATACCATTCCCGGATGTTTTCCGTATAATGTGGCTAAGGCCGGGCTCTTGGGCCTGGTCCAGTCGATCGCGATTGAGTGGGGGCCGGAGGTGCGGTGTGTGGGAGTGGCCCCTGGCTTTATCGATACCGAGGGCAATGATACCTGGTTCAATAGTTTTCCGGACCCCGCAGCTGAGAGGAAGCGGACGGAGTCCGTGCATCCGGTCGGACGTATTGGTAATGTGGAAGAAATGGGAGCCCTCTGCGCTTTTTTCGCCAGTCCCTATGGAGGCTTTATCTCCGGTACGACCCTGCTCGCCGACGGCGGTCGCAGTGCCTTAATGCAAGATGGATAGACTGGATCGATCACCGTAAACGTATCTATGATCAATCGGTTTAGCTTGTTTGCTATCACGTCAGTGCTTCTGATCTTGGTTTCATGCTTCGGCCCCAAGAAGGGATCACGAATTGAGACGAACGGAGATCTGGTTATATTGCAGAGCGAAAGCATTTGTTTAGAATTTGATCTCTCGTCGGGCCACTATCGCATCCTGGACGTGCGTGACGGGACTCCCATTATTTCCGGTGCCCGGCTGAGGATCAATGAATGGTCATCTGATCAACCTGGAATAACGAGGTCTTGGACAACACGGACGGTGACCGGTTCTTTCGGTGAGGGGACGGCACTCGACCTCAGCTTTCGCGCAGAAGATTCTCCTGAATTGCTCTTTTCCTTCATTCTTTACGACGGCTTCGATTTCCTGAGCGGTTCGGCAGGAATCGTGAATACGGGAGCGGAGGAGATTCAGGTCAACGAGATTGCTTTGCTCGACGATGCGGAGATTTATCCGGGCGAGAAAGCCTTTGAGGATTTCACCATGATCGACGGCTTCAGTGGGGGGGAACCACTTGAATACGGTGAACGTTCCTATTCACCTCTCACTCGCAGTAATGCGCTGAAGTCACGCAACAATATCCTCCTGACATTTAATGCCGACCATCAGCGGCGGGTGATGGTCATGGGGGGACTGAGCTATCATGATTACGAAAAGTTTGCCACCATTGCCCAGGAGCGACGTGTGGAATTGGAGCTGGGAAGCGATGGAAAGGATAGCCTCCTCTGTTATTTGGATCTGCCGCGAGACGAGAGTGATCAAAGTAGGGAAGGGGAGCGATTGCAATTGACCCGTGGTAAGGATCTCCGCACCTGGGAAAACCATGAATTTCGCTGCATTGAGATGGCGACCTCGGCAAAGGATCCGGATCGGATTGTCATCGAGGCTGATAATCTGAAAAGTGATCGACCTTACACTCTTGGATTTTCCTGGTGGCAGGGCCTGCGTCACGGGGATCACCCGGACCTCTATCAGTCGGTATGGGTTAAATACGAAAAAGATGGGGAGACGACCCGGCTGCCGTTGATCGCGAATTACAAACTTCCCCGCTTCGATAAGGAAAGCAAAGAAGACGTGGAACAGGTCGAGCTGACCTTGCCGACTGAGGCCATTCAGGCAGGCCGCCTGAAGATCATTGTCGAGAAGGCGGAATCCAATGACAGGAATGTCTATTTGAGTGAGGTGTGGTTGCGTGATGGGCGGCATCAGGCTCTCTTGTCAGCGGAGCTGACACCGGTCTCTGACAGCCCGCGACCGCGCCGTGCCTACACGGCGCGGCTTGTTGCTTCCGATCCGGTCGGGAAGCGGGTTCCACCGGGTACGCGTTACATGGCACCGGATGAATTCTATATCGATGTAACCGGTTCGGACCCGTTTCTGGCCCTGGAAGAGTATGCCATGCGAGTCAGGCAGGCACAGGAGATTGAATTGAGTATGTATGATTTTCCGACCGTCTGTCTCTGGTATGCGGAGGACGCGCGCTACGGTAATGGGGGTGCCCAGAATACCTCCCTGGGAGCCGTCAACGAGATGAAGAGAATCGCTGAGAGTGGCTTTCTACGCTTTAGTCGCGCGGCCGTACGTCTGGTACCGGATTCCTACCTGCCCAACAACCAGCAGGGATGGTGGGACGATGAACACTGGCAGATGGAAAATACCGATCGTGATACGACCCACAACGGACGCTACATCGAACCCTACGAAACCTCTAAAAAATGGGGTAGGGCGGTCACCGAACTGGGTGGAATTCCCCTGACCTATTTTCAAACGGCCTATCGGTCGGAGGACTATGCAGAGGCGTTTCCCGGGCATATGCTCTTCAATAAGCGCTATGCCTGGAAGGGGGAGCCAGTTGACACTGAAGGGGAAATCTTTACCACCTGGCAGAAGACCTGGTACCGGAATGGAAGAGTGGTCTGGGGCTATGATTTTACCGATCCGGAATTTCTTACCCATATGCGCCGGGTCTACGCCAATCTCAAGGCGGGAGGGATTAAAGGCCTGATGTTTGATTATCCTGCTTCTGGTTGGGCTCGGGCCGGGGGTATGGAGGATCAGTATTCAACCACTGCCGCTGCCTACCGGACGATTTTCCGCTTGGCTCATGAGGGCCTGGGGCCGGGAGCTTACGTCCACGAACGGAATATGGAACGCGGCTCGGATGTTACTCTTGGGGTGGTCGCTTCGATGCGCACCGAGAACGATACCGATGTCATGGATGGGGCCACTGTAACCCGTTGCGGCCTGCGCTGGTACAAGAACCGCGTGCTTTACAACCAGGACACGGATTCCAAGGATCTGGTCGAACTGGAGGATAACCGGGATCACGTCCGTGCGGTGCTGACGATGTGCTATGTCACCAGCGGACGATTATTGCTGGCCAATAGTTTCTCCCAATTCTCGCCTGAAACCCTGCATGATCTGACCCGGACTTTTCCCTATCACACCACGGCCAAAAGTGCCCGGCCCGTCGATGCGTTTGTCTCGGACTCGCCAGCGGTCTATGCTTATGAGATTACACCCCGGTGGCACCAGGTGACATTCTACAACGCGGACATGGAAAATTCGAGATCCATCGGAATCGACCTCTCCGGGCACCAGGTGGATGGAGCACTCGGATTGCAGCCGGAACGTGAGTATTATTTCTTCGACTTCTGGAACCATCGCTGGATCGGGAAATTGTCCGGAAAAGCGCGACTCGAACAGGAACTGCGCCCCGGGGAGGCCCGGATGATTTCGGTGCGTGAATGCCTCAATCGGCCCCAGCTCTTGTCCACGGACCGTCATCTAATGCAGGGGTATCTGGACGTGTTGAACGTGGAGTGGAACGGAAAAGACCTTACCCTATCAGGCGAGAGCAAGATTGTAGGCGATGATCCTTATCGCGTGTCCCTGGCTCTAAACGGCTACGTGCCCCGAGCTCTCAGCTGCGATTACGATGAGGTCGAGATAAGTCTATTGGAACATGAGAACAGTGTCGTCGATTTTCATCTGCTTTCACCTGAAAATGCCACCGTGAAATGGATGGTTCACTTTGACAAACTCACACTTTAAAACCACAAAGGAAGAGCATGATACAACGCAATCTGACACTCGTGATTATCCTGACCTTGCTAGTGGGGTTAATAGGCTGTGGCGAGGATCTGGTCATGGTCGAGCTAGAGCAAACGACTGGTGATGCAGCCGTACCAGGGTTACCTTGGGAAGAAGAGGATGGTCGCGGGGTCTACGGCCACGAACCATTTACTGCCTACGATGATCTCCCGCCCGAGAAACTCCTAGAACACCTGACCAGTTGGTCGCCAATCGTTCGTGACCGCGCGGGGGCGGTCATCGGGAAAAAAGAAGAATGTTCCGGTAGAGAAGCTCATCGAGTTGCTTTATGCGCCATCCGTAGAGGCTCGTCTGGGGGCCTGTCAGGCCCTCGCCCGATACGGTAAGGAGGCCGAGGCGGCCGTGCCTGAGCTTCTGAAAGCCATGGATTCCGATCATCTCTGGCTGCGGGTTCAGGCGGCCACTGCGGTGAACGGGCTAGACTGAAAACGTCACACTACCTATCATTGACTGTAGGACATCATTAACTACCGGACAGCCTTGCACTCAAGCTGACGATTGCCTGCTTGAATTAAGTCAAACTGTAGATCAGTTTCTCTGCCCGCCTTGCTTATTTTGAGCAAGCAGTTGGACTTGATATTGCAGCTGTTGATGTAGTGAGCTAAGCTAACTATTATCTGCGTGGACTAATTAAGGTTTAATGTTGCGAATAAGCTCATATTGTCACGGTACTGAAGGAGAATTTTTTATCCGGGAAAGCAATTATCCAAATGAAACATAATTTTATCCCTCTCTTTCTTCTGGGTTTGATCCTCCTCTCCTGCCATTTGGAGGCAGAGAATATAACAGACCAGGACCATAACAATCTCTCCAAATCCGACTTCCTCAATCCCCCCATCGAGGCACGGCCGGCAGTGCTGTGGACTTGGTTGAATGCCTATGTAAATCATGACCAGATGACCCATGAACTCGAGGAACTGAAGGCCAAGGGACTGCGTGGGGCGATCATTTGGGACATCAAGGCGCTCGCTGATCTGGAGAAAATTATTCCTGTTGGCCCGCAATTTCTCGGTGATGATTCGCTGGCGTCCATCCACCATGCCATGGACGAGGCCGAGCGTCTTGGGCTCGAACTTGGGATCATTGCGGCCAGCAGTTGGAACTCGGGGGGCAGTTGGATCACCGAAGAACATGCCAGCAAGGACTTGCAGTACAGCGAAGTTTCCGTCGAGGGTCCACAAGAATTCTCCAGGATATTGCCGCACCCGGAAAGAAAAGTGGGAGCAATAGATGAAGTGGCTGTTCTCGCACTCCCTGACTTTGGAAATAAAATTCTATCTGATCTTTCGACTACCATTCGGCTGGATGATAAATTGATTAATGGCCGTCTGACCTGGTCGGTGCCGAAAGGCAAATGGCGCATCCTGCGCTTTGTTATTCATAATTCGGGTGAGCGTCTTAATTGCCCGAGCCCGAATTCCCACGGACTCATCATTGACCACTTTAGCCGTGAAGCCACTGACTTTCATATTACCCACATGCTTAATCGGATTCGGGAGGGGCGTGATGGCTTTGGATCGCTTAAGCTGATGATGTTAGACAGCTATGAAGTTAAACCAACCACCGATTGGACGCCAAACTTTGTGGATGCCTTCATCGAGCGTCATGGCTACGACCCGACACTCTACCTCCCGGTTCTGGCAGACTGGACGGTTGCAAACCAGGATATCAGTGAGCGTTTTCGGCATGACTACCAGCGCTTGATCGCGGATCTTATCGCCGAGAAGCATTACGGCGGAGCCCGTGAGACTGTGAACAAGTGTGGCCTGAAGCTCTTGGCCCAAGCCGGGCATGGCGGCTATCCGAGGGTTGATCCTCTTCAAGCTCTGGGTGCCACTGACATTCCGATGGGCGAATTCTGGAACCATCGTAAGAATTGGGTGACCAAAGAGGCTTCCAGTGCCGCCCACATCTACGGGAAACGAATTGTCGCATCCGAATCATTTACTGGCTGGAGGAACTGGGAAGATGGTCCGCTGGCCTACAAGCGGCTTTTTGACATTGCCGTTTGTGCGGGGCTCAATCAGGTCAACTTCCACACCTTTTCTCATAACCCGCCTGAGGCCGGCCTACCAGGCTACGTCTACCACGCAGGTGAGCACTTCAATGTCAACCTGACCTGGTGGGATCAGGCCGGCCCGATGATTGAGGACATGTCACGCATCTGCCACTTGATGCAGCAGGGCAACTTCGTTGCCGATGTGGTTGCTTACTATGGTGATAGCGCGCCCAACCTTGTCCCGGCGCGACGTATAGCCCCGACGGTAGAGCCGCGTTGGACGGAAGATAAATGTCTTCACTGTGGGTGCCCGAAACCGGTCGATCTCGATTCTCTGGGCACTAGCTACGATTACGATTATGTGAATGAAGAAATCATCAGCGAGCGGCTGGAGGTGAGGAACAGGAAGTTGGTACTGCCAAGCGGCATGAGCTACCACATACTGGTGCTCCCGGACCAGGAAGCTATCGCTCCGTCTGTCCTGCAAAAGATAGAGCAACTAGTGATGGAAAGTGGCACGGAGAGCTTGCCAACCATCGAAGTGCTCAACATGGATTCCGAAAAGCTAGAAACTCGGGTGTGGCGGCGCGGCAAGTACTTATTTTCAACTGCCGAGGGACGTAAAGGGGAATTGCAAGTTGACTCGGTACCACAAGACATGGAGATCAAGAGTACATGGGAACTTAGCTTTCCGGCGAAAATCGGGGCACCTGAGCGGGTCGTTCTCGAAGCTCTTATCGATTGGTCATAATTAGCCTTCTTTTCATCATTACTAAGCACCTCGTATGCTTCAGCAGCT
>CAZHRP010000051.1:0-13667 GCA_964535055.1 uncultured Chthoniobacteraceae bacterium | reverse complement strand
TTTGTGTTGTTGCGCACCGCCGTACGACCATGAAGACACTTATTTCGAGTAGCATTGCCTGCTTACTGCTGGCCCGGTCTTTGGTGCTGGCCGGTTCGGAGAGTGAACTGATTACACCACAATCTGTTGACACTGACAGGTGGCGGATCGGTCTGGAATCAGGAGTGTTATTCGGCCTGAATAACCCAAACGATTACGTACTGGCACCGGTCTACTTACACTTGGACTATCGGGTCTGGGAGCCTTTGCAACTTGGTCAGAGCGATTGGATGATGACCGCCCCACTGGTGCTGATCGGCGGGCTGATACCGATCATCAATGGACCGGAATCGCTCTGGGCGGGTGGTGCGCTTGGTATGAAATTGGAATTGTCCAAAGCCGGGTACCCGCTGTCATTCTTTGTGCGATTGCAGGGTGGACTGGGCGCGATCGATAGTCGTGGGGTGCCGGATGGCCAGGGTCAGGACTTTACGTTTACGGTCATCGCTGCAGCAGGTGCTGAATACCGGCTCAATGATACCTGGTCATTTTCGCTGGCCGTGCTTTACCAGCACATATCCAATGGCAATTTATCGGAGCCGGAATTCCCGAATATCGGTTTAGATTCGATCGGTCCAGTCATTTCGTTCAGCAAGAAGTTTTGATCGGTGTCAGTGGCAGTAAAATGAATGCCGATGCCCGGCTTGCCATGCGAACCAGATCAATTATGATATAACAAATCGATGAGACTTGGCTGGTTTAGTAAGAGTTTTTTATGGGTGGCAGGCTTTTTGTCCCTGCTGCTTGCCATAGTTGTGGCCGGCTTGGTTACCGGTCAACAGTCATCAGCGATTGTCGAAGAGCAAGCGACTGAGCTTCCGGCAATCGACGAAATCATCCCTGAATCGATAGGGCTGCGGCAGGCACTGGCTGACGGTGTTATTGCAGCTACTTTCACGGCCTTTGACCGGAGCAGGATGCTGGTGCTGCTGCGCAACCAGACAGAGCAAGCCTACCAGGTGCGTCTGCCTGCCGGGACGGTCTTTGAGAACAGATATGACCAGTTGGTGATTCCCAGAGACCAAAGTATTGATCTGGCAGCGGATAGCGCCGAGCGATACGAATTGCAAGTTGCTGCTACGGCGGGAGTTTTTGATGGTGCCGGGCAGGCATTTCAGCTGACCGGTAGCCGGATTTCAGAGCTGGCAGTGCTCATTCCTTACATCCAGGAACACCCGCAATATTGTCATGAAACCATCCAGACTGCGATCCTGGCGTTGACGGAAAATTTGCCATTGAGTGCCTTTGCCCGGTTTGAGTTGGTCTCCGGTGATTCTGCGGCGACCTATGCCGATAGCGATCTCAAGGTGGATACCAAGGTAATCATACAGGCACTGCAATTACTGAAAGACATTGGCATGCCAATGGAGAAGATAGTTCTAAGCGTTGATCCACAGCTGTTGGTGGAAGCGATGATCGATCCGATTGCCCATGCCGCTGCCATGAAATTTTATGAAATTCCCGAGCAACGCGAGTGGGAGTTCTGGAAAGCTTACCTGGAACATGGAGACTCAGCTACCAGGCATTATGCACTTCATGGGATTGGCCAATATTATCCGGAAATAGCCGTAGATATGCTCGGTCGATGGGCTCGTACTGAGACTCTGGATCATGAGATGCGCCTTTCAGCGATTCACTCACTTGGCAAAACCGGTAAGATCGAAGCGCTTTCGGTGTTGTCGCAGCTGCGTGCGGATTTTGCCAATGATCTGGAGATGGAACTGGCGATTTACCAGTCGACGGCATTATTGACCCAGAGTATTTACAATCCGTTTACATTATCACTACCGACAGACTTTAAAATGACTCACCCCGATTTACGGAAACTCATCAATGTATCAGAGAACTGACAACCCTGGCGGCGTTAGGAATCGGCAACTGGCTGGAACAAGATTGCCGTTGTCATTTTTCGGGCGAGGTGCCAAATTCCCGAATATGAGACTATTGCCAACAGTCAGGATCAGCTTTGGCGCAAGCTTGCTGCTGCTGGCTATGATCATGCTGTCAGCTTGTCAATCCACGGAGGAGAGTGATTCTGCTGTCGCTGAGCGCTATCAGGTGACCGCGGAATCTACAGCATTTTACCGGCTAGGGCCGCAACAGGACTCCGGTGCCGACCTGCAATTAGGCAAAGGTACTCGAGTCTCCATGTTGAAGCGGGGGTTTGGGTTTAGCGAAGTCGAACTGGATAATGGCTGGAGTGGCTGGCTGGCTACCAGTGATGTTGAGCCGGTGGCTCCCGGGTCGGAGGTGGCGACCGGCGGCCAGTTTGACAACCTCGAGGGCAACAGCGCCATTGTTGGAAGGTATACTTACAATGATACGCCGGATGACTTTGCCTTCAGCGATCTGCCGGATAATTTTGAGCCTGCACAGCTGCCGGACGCTGATGATGCCTTTCCGGAAACCTCACTGCTCGACCCGCAACTAGAACCGGTTGAATTGCCGGAATTTCGGTATTAGTGAGCGGGCTTAGCTTGCGCCGTTACTTGCTGTCGGTAAGTCAATGGTTCATACCGTTTCTGAAGCGGTATGCGCAGATGATTGATCCGGGTAAGAGATGGTTTCAGGTGAATGGAGGCAATATCAACCTGCGGACAATCTGGTCAACTGACGCATTTCGGCAACTTCAGCAATCAGTGCCTCCTGGACGTTAAAAGCTTCACCGTCGCGCTGAACTCTTGAGTAGGTGCCATCCGGGTGCAGGCGGCGAGCCTTGACATTATCCTGCCAGTGCATTTCCAAAATTTGGCTGATTCGTTCGCTAATTGGTGGTGAATCAATCGGAACTGCAGCTTCGACCCGCCGGAAAAAATTGCGTGGCATCCAGTCGGCGCTGCCAATATAGACCTTGGGGTGGCCGGCATTTTCAAACCGGAAGATTCGGCTGTGTTCGAGCAGGCGACCGATGATGCTGCGGACCTCGATATTTTCGCTCATGCCTGCAACGCCCGGGCGCAAGCAGCAGGTGCCGCGGACGATCAAGCGGATCTGGACGCCCGCATTTGAGGCCAGATAGAGTGCCTCGATAATTTCCTCATCGACCAGTGAATTCATTTTGGCGGTGATGCCAGTCGGCAGGCCGCGGCGGGCATTATCGGCTTCGTTGGCAACCATCTCCATCATCCGGTCATGCAGGTTGAATGGTGCAACCAGCAGCTCTTGCATACCCGGGAATCGCGACACGCCGGTGAGTAAATTAAACAACTCTGCCACATCCACACCGATCAGCGGGTCAGAAGTCATGATTCCGAGGTCGGTGTAGAGACGCGCTGTCGATGGATTGTAGTTACCGGTGCCGAGGTGGGCATAGCGGCGGATCTGATCGCCCTCGCGCCTGACTATCAGGGTCGCTTTGCAGTGGGTCTTCAACCCGACCAGGCCATACACAACATTGATCCCGGCTTCCTGCAGCATGCGTGCCCATTTGATATTGGCGGCCTCATCGAAGCGTGCCTTGAGTTCGATAATAACGGTGACCTGCTTGCCGTTTTGGGCAGCTTCGATCAGGGCGTGTACGATCGGCGAGTCGCCGCTGGTCCGGTACAGGGTTTGTTTGATTGCCAGCACATCCGGATCGCTCGCTGCAGATTCCACAAATTCGATAACACTATTGAAACTCTGGTAGGGATGATGCAGCAACCAGTCGCGCTGGGTTAGCTTTTCGATGAGCGATTCATCATCTCCGACCGGGATAGCTACGGCCGGTTTGTATGGTTTGAATACCAGCTGAGGCCGCTCGATCTCAGTCGTGATTGGCATCAATCGCAGCAGATTGATTGGCCCTTTGGAGACATACATATCATCCGGCTCAAGATTAAAAATATCCAGTAGACGTTTACTGACGTGCGGCGGGCAATCGTCCTGCACTTCCAGGCGCACGGCATTGCCACGGTTAGCTTTACGCAATTCGGATTCGATGGCACTGAGCAGGTTGGCGGCTTCCTCTTCGTCAAAATACAGGTTACTATTACGGGTGATCCGAAATTGATGCGCGCCGCGGACCTTGATGCCATGGAAAAGGTCGCCGACATGCTCCTGGATCAGTTGCCCGATAAAGATGTACTCATACTGCCCGGGTTCGCTATTGAGTGATACCACCCGTGGCAAGATTCTGGGTACCTGGACGACTGCGATGTCGGTGGTCAACCCGTGTCCCTCCAGCTCGACCACTACATTCAGGCTCTTGTTGAGCAATTGCGGGAATGGGTGCCCGGGATCAATAGCCAGTGGAGTAAGCACCGGATAGACCGAGTTGCGAAAATACCCGATCATTTCATCAGTATGGCGCTCAGGCACATCGGGATAGCTGTAAAACCGGATGTTTTCCGCTTCCAGTGCCGGTACCAATTCGTCGTTCCAGATGCGGTATTGCTCGTCCACGAAGTGCTTG
This sequence comes from uncultured Chthoniobacteraceae bacterium, assembly GCA_964535055.1. GTDB lineage: Bacteria > Verrucomicrobiota > Verrucomicrobiia > Chthoniobacterales > CAKUMP01 > CAYUDZ01. Next base: position 9,235 of record CAZHRP010000051.1, on the reverse strand, counting down.
ACCCGCATGCCGATCGCATCGAGTTGCGCACTCGGGCTCATGCCGTCCGGTCCGGTCTCGACCGAATGCCCCTGCCTTTGCTGCTTCAGGCCGGCCACCCGAACCTCGAAAAATTCATCAAGATTGGAACAGGTAATGCACAAAAACTTCAGCCTTTCGAGCAACGGGTTCTCCACTGCACGCGCCTCATCCAGCACCCGCTGGTTAAATTCCAGCCAGCTTAACTCACGGTTGATGAAGCGTTCATTGTTGCTCATAGCAGAGTGCATCATCATCCGTTAATCAGACAGGCTCGGCAATCGCAATCTGGCCGGATCTAGATCAATTGATCATTCAGATGCTCCCGACGGTTAGCATAATTTGCCCCCGGAAACTCACTCAGCAAACTGTTCAGTTCTGATGTAGCAGATAAAAAGTGGAACACATAGCGTGAAACGAATTGGCTCTACGATCTTATTCTGCATTCCTTTATATAGACTCATAGCGCCGGGTCAGTAACAATACTCCATATGATTACAGCTAGATTAGGGAGAAGTATTAATGGCAAGTAGGCCCGGCTAAAAATTTTCATGCGAAAATGAGGGTTTTTCGCTGAATAAATCTTTCTCCATATGACAGTAATTCCGAATAATATGAGGTGGCACGGTTAGCGGAGCCAATGTTCAGTCCGATAAAACCGGACAGCACCGACTCGTGATCTGCTCGAAGGCAGCTTTTAAGGGCTGAAAGTAAGTCTCTGATAATGAATTATTTAAGTAATTATATGTGGCCATAAAAATTTTTTTGGCCTCGACCTTCTCCAGACAAGCTTTTTGTAAGTCTTAACTCACTTTTTTACGCTTTTCCTCGATCCCAAATCATTCCAAATCCACTCTCTATCAGAACCCTCGTATGGCTGTTCTGCGCCGCTCAATGCTTATGTATGGCCAACTTTTTAACCCACTCTTTGGACACAGCTGATTTTTCAATAAAGGGACAGACACTTTATTGAAAAGTTTCTTGTTTTGTGGTTTTTTCATGATTCAATAACGAGATGAGGACTCGCAGATTGAAGCCAATTTTTGATTCAGAAAACCCTGCTGGTGTTGATCGTGGTTACATTCATTGCGTTTCGCGGACAGTTAACAGTGAATTTTTATTTGGCGAGCGCGAGAAGTGTCGGTTTGTGTCATTGATGCGTTTGTACGAAAAATTGTGTTGTGTGCGAGTGGTGACCTACTGTGTTATGTCGAATCATTTTCATATCTTGCTGGAGGTTCCGAAGCGGCCTGAGATACTGCCTGATGAGAAGTGGCTGCTTGACCACGTGCGAAGCTGCTACGGGAGGGAACGTGAATGGAAGCTGCGCGTTGAAATCGACCAACTCCGGCAAATGGGAGGAGCCGAACGAATCAGTGAGCTGTTGAATAGCTATTACTACCGGATGTGGGATGTCAGTGAGTTTATGAAGACACTAAAACAGCGCTTTACGCAGTGGTTTAATAAGATACACAAGCGATGTGGAACGATCTGGGAGTCGAGGTATCGCAGCGTGCTGGTCGAGGGTGACAGTCTGGCATTACTGGCTACGGCGGCATATATTGACCTTAACCCTCTGCGGGCAGGAGTGGTTGATGATCCTGCGGACTATCGCTGGTGTGGGTATGCTGAGGCTTTAGCCGGGCAGCGCAGTGCATATAGCGGGCTGGAAATATTAGTAGAAATTCTGCAGCGCTATGCTTTGCCAAAAAATGCCAAAGGTTTACTGGATCAGTATCGCTGTGTTTTGTTTGAGCGGGGCGAGGCGCGTGCTGAAGGAGTTGATGGTAGTCATAAGAAGTCGCGGGGATTTAGTGCTGAGCGTGTACGGATTGAAAAAGAGCGTGGAGGTAGGCTACCGAACATGACATTTCTGGTAAAAAAGGTGAGGTATTTTAGCCGCGGTGGCATTATTGGCAGTAAGCAATTCGTTAATTTGGTTTATGAACAGATTAGAGAAAAGCACGACTGGCAAAAAAAGCGGATCGATCAAGTGGCGCGAAAAATGCGGTTTGGAGATCGCATTCAAGGGAGAGAGATATTCGCATTGCGCTGCGTGCCTTAAATTACTGATGACTATTTGTGTATGTCGTTTCGTTAGTAAAGTGAGGAGTTAGTATAATTGAGTGCTCACAATGTAATAGCTAGTTGGAACTTGTGGTAATAGCTTCCCGTTGACTTGCCATCTGTTGGGTTTTAACTTGCTACGGTTTTCTAAGAATAGGCAATAATTTGACAAACGTACTTTTCATATGCACGGGTAATATATGCCGCAGTCCGATGGCCGAAGGGCTGTTCAGACACGCTCTCAAAGATCGCCGCGATATATCGGTTGATTCGGCGGGAGTAAGTGCAATGGACGGGCAACCTGCCAGTCCGGAAGCTATCCGTGCATTGGCCAACGTAGGTATCGATATTACTCACCACCGCAGTAGAAGAGTGGAAAAGGAGTTAGTCGACAAAGCAGCATTAATTCTGGCAATGACCAGAACACATGTAGATATATTGCTAAGGCACTTTCCGCAGGCTGCCGAGAAGGTATTTTTGGTTCGCGAATTTGAGGAAATCCAGCCGCAGCAAATTGATATTTCTGATCCGATTGGGAGGGGTCAGGAGGAATACGATGAATGTAGAGATTCGCTGCTAGCGGCTATACCGGGAATATTAAAACAAATTGATCAAACAGAACACGCAACATCTATGACAGCAGCAACAGAAACGGCAACTACCACAATGATTAGTGTTGGCGCCGACCACGGAGGAACGGAAATTCTCACGGCCATCGTCAGCGAGCTTGAAAAGGGCGGCTACAAGGTAGCGGATCATGGTACTCACAGCAGTGAATCGGTGGACTACCCGGACTATGCCTCCAAAGTAGTCGCTGATATTGCCAGTCAGCGAGCGAAGTGGGGAGTATTGATTTGCAAGACAGGAATCGGCATGAGCATAGCTGCCAATCGAAATCCAGCCTGTCGGGCTGCAGTGGCTAACTCAGTGGAAATCGCTGAAATAACACGTCGCCACAACAATGCTAACGTGCTCTGTCTAGGTGGTGCATCAACTACTCCTGCCGAGGCTGTCAAAATTCTCAACAAATTTCTGGAAACTGAATTTGATGGTGGTCGTCATGCCCGGCGGGTTGAGAAAATGAACACTGTTAGAACCGATGCACCTACAGCTATTGAACTTGCGGATGCCGAAGTAGCAAAGGCGATCAAGGCTGAAGAGTGCCGTCAAATCGAGGGGATCGAACTAATTGCTTCAGAGAATTATACCACGAAAGCTGTCATGGAGGCGCAGGGTTCGTGTCTGACCAACAAGTATGCTGAGGGATATCCGGGCAAGCGCTGGTACGGTGGCTGTGAGCATGTTGATGTGGTTGAACAGCTGGCCATCGACCGCGCCAAAGAATTATTCAAGGCCGAGCATGCTAATGTTCAACCACATAGCGGTAGCCAAGCTAACACGGCGGTGTACTTTTCGGTGCTCAAGCCGGGTGATAAAATTCTTACCATGGACCTGGCCCATGGTGGGCACTTAACCCACGGCCATAAGGCAAATTTTTCAGGCAAACTCTACGAAGTCAGCCATTATGGAGTAAGCGAAGGTGATGAAAAGATTGACTACGACGCTTTGGCCAAGCAGGCGGAAGAAGTTCGTCCGCAAATGATTACTGTGGGGGCCTCGGCATATTCACAAGTCATCGACTTTGAACGGATGCGTCAAATTGCTGATAGTGTGGATGCCTATCTGTTTGCAGACATGGCCCACATTGCCGGATTGGTTGCCGGAGGTGCGCACCGCAGCCCGGTTCCGCATGCCCATTTTGTGACTACAACAACGCATAAAAGTTTGCGTGGCCCGCGTGGCGGGTTGATTCTCTGCAAGGAAGAATTTGCCAAGAAAATCGACTCATTGACCTTTCCGGGTGTTCAGGGTGGCCCGCTGATGCATGTGATTGCTGCCAAAGCGATCTGTTTTCATGCAGCGTTACAGCCGGAGTTCAAGACTTACGCTGCTCAGGTTGTTTCTAATGCGAAAGCGCTGGCAACGCGCCTGGCGATGCTGGGATACCGGATCGTATCCGGTGGTACGGAGAACCATGTCATGCTGGTAGACCTGAGACCGCAGGAAATTTCCGGCAAGCAGGCGCAAGAGGCTCTGGATCTGGCTGGTCTGACCGTTAATAAGAACGCAATTCCGTTTGATACGATGCCGATCATGCAGACCGGAGGCATCCGTATAGGGACCCCGGCAGCTACCACACGTGGTATGAAAGAAGAGGAAATGATGGAAATTGCCGACCTGATCCACGAAGCATTGTCAGCCATCAATGATCAGCAGCAATTAGCTGCCATCAAAAGCAAGGTACTGGAGTTGACATCAAAGTTTCCTTTGCCGTCTTAATTCATTTTGACCACACTGCCGCCGAGGGTGCTGCGCAGGCGCTTGACGCTGGCGGTGATTGCAGCGACAGCAGGCTGAATCTGCTCTACCGAATTGAAGTGACTGAATGAAAAGCGCAGGCTGGAGCGAGCATCTTCGTCAGATGCGCCCATGGCTGTGAGTACGTGTGATGGGTCGAGTGATCCGGTGGTACAGGCTGATCCGGAAGATGCGCAAATGCCGCGTTGATCGAGTAGCATCAATAACCCTTCAGCTTCTAATCCCGGGAACAGAAGATTGCTGGTATTCGGCAGCCTTGGTTGCCGGGCACCATTGATTACTACATTAGGCATCGCATCTTTTATACCTGCCTCGAAAGCATCACGCAGGCGGGTGATCCTGGTTGCTTCGTCATCCAGTCGTGCCTTGGCCAGTTCTGCGGCTACACCCATACCGACTGCGGCTGCAACATTCTCAGTACCGCCGCGACGACCGTCCTCCTGGCCGCCGCCGATAATTAGCGGCCGAAATCTACAGCGGCGGTTGATATAGAGAGCTCCAATGCCTCGCGGGCCGTGGATTTTGTGGGCTGACAGTGAAAGCAAATCAACAGGCGTTTCACGAAGGTTCACTGGAATCTTACCCGCTGCCTGAACAGCATCAGTATGGAAAATGGTGCCTGCCGAATGGGAGATTTCAGCTATTTTTTGTAATGGAAAGATAACGCCGGTTTCGTTATTGGCCCACATGATTGAAATCAAACAGGTATCCTCGTCGATTGCTGTCTGCAGCTGATCTATGTCGAGTGCACCATCTGAGTCGACGCCGACCTTGGAAACACGGAGTCCACGGCGGCTACGAGCCTCGAGCGGGTTGTGGATAGCACTATGTTCGACGGCACTGGTAATGACGTGCTGGCAATCAGGATCGGCGGCCAGTGCTGAACTGATTGCGGCATTATTAGACTCTGTGCCACCACTGGTAAACACGATTTCACTGGCATCACAACCAAGTAGATCTGCAATCTTTTCGCGGGCAGCGTCGACGGCATTCGTTAATTTACTGCCGAATCGATAGACGCTGGATGGGTTGCCATACTGCTCGCGCAAGTAAGGCAGCATGGCATCCACGACTTCCGGCGCCGGTTGCGTCGTTGCATTGTTATCCAGGTAAATCATAATTTGGTTAGCATCCTAAGATGCGCTGTTGGCCCTAAAATTGCAAATTCTGGCAGTATTCAGATTTCACGTAGATTTCACAGCTGATTCATAATCTTTTCACATCACTGATGCAGATTGGTGATGATGAAAACGCAATCCATCTATAGAAAATCAAATTATCGTACCATAGAAATGGTTGGCATCCTCGGCTGGCTGTTGCTGCTTGGCGCAGCGATTGCTGCCGGTCAGGATGAGCCGACCAGCAAGTTGCCGACGGGGCAGGTATCATTGCCGATAAGTGAGCTAGAACAGGTAACAAAGTTGTTATCCGGCAAGGAGTCGGTAGATAGGCCACCGGTTGCGGCGGCCTTGACTATGCTACAGGTGACCATTCGCCACCAGGCTGGCAGCAATCATCTCGCTGCAGATATAGCTGCCGTAGCCACTAACTTCAGCGACTCCTGGCAGTTGGTTCCTGTCATTGGAGGTGCAATCGGAGTTGGCGGTCTGCAGCCTGCAGACGCGCCATTAGTGCCCCACAAAAAGCAGCTACAGCTGCTGCTCGCGCCTGCTGAGTCCCGTCGGGTTGCCTGCCAAGTATTTGCAATCGATGCTGAGTCGGTTTCCAGTGAGCAGATCCAGTTGAGCCTGCCTGCGGCCACTGCAGCCAGCTTGACATTGCCGGAAGCACCGATCGGTTACAGGTTTGTAACGACTGGTAATCGGCCGTTTCATGCGGATGACGGGACTGTTTACCTGCCGCCTGAGGGAGGTGAATTAATAATCAGGCTGGCTGAGATCGAGCAAGTTCGCGAAGAGCAAAATTTTGCTGACCTGCCGCGCCTGGAGACCGAGCGCACCTCGATTCGGCAGGCAAAATATGAATCACGAGTGGTTATGGACGGCTCCTATATCTGCGTGGCTACCATGGAAATTTCCCATGATGGACATGCTATAGCGGCGTTTCGCCTGCCATCAGGTGCCAAGTTGCTCGATTGCTCGGTGGATAAGAGCCACACCTCACCACTGCAACTGGCAGACGGGGCAATTGGTATCCCGCTGGCCAGTGGGCCTACCCGACAGGGCACCTCTCAGGTGAGCTTATCATTCACTGGACGGAACACTGTGATCGATAAGGTGGAAGGAAATTTAGAGCTACAATTACCATCGACAGAGCTGTTTGTGGATCGGCTCGAATGGCAGCTCGAACTGCCGCAAAGCTACCGGGTCACAGCGGTTCAAGGCAATCTTGAGATCAGGGAGTCCAATAGTGACTCGACGGTCCACCTGGTCCGCGAAATCACGCGAGGCGAGCAGCCTCAAGTTGAAGTCTTTTACCGCAAACGCGGACTCGATCAGGATTAATCAAAATCCATTTCAATCCAATAACAACCAACAGAAACTAGCATGAAAAACGAACAACTTAAAAAGAACTACAAACTGACCGTCGCCGGGATCTTTGTGATCGGCTTCATCTTTATTTGCAGCCTGATTGCCTGGTTCATACTTGGGGGTGCAGTGTACCAGCGGACATCTGAGACGACCTCGCGGCTTGGCCAGGAGGTCGCGGGAACCTGGGGGTCTCAGCTGACCCAAGCCCATCCACAGGCCTGGTTTCAGCAACCGACTGGAGGCGACAAAGGACGCCGGTTAATAGCACCTGCCTACTCCGATATCCAGGTCAGCTTGCGCTATGAGCCAAAACCGAAAGGACTGATCTGGTACCGAACCTATGAAGCGAATTTTCAAGCAACGTACGAATTCCCCAACCCGGCACCGATCGCCCAGACGATCTATGTCCAATTCCAGTTGCCGGAGAGCAAGTCGTCGTACCACGGGTTTGCGTTTCAGCTGGGTGAGGAAAAAATCGAGGATGTGATGCCGGTCAATGGTAAGTTTACCAAGGCGATTACGGTACCGGCAAATGGCAAAGTACCGCTGCAAGTTTCCTACCAGGCACGCGGGCTGGACCGTTGGAATTACTCGCTTGGAGATGCTGAAAGGATCCGCAACTTCCGCTTGCTGATGGATACTGACTTTCATCAGATCGACTTTCCACAAGGATCTGGATCTGCAACCGAACGCACCCGGACCGGTGATGGCTGGCAGTTGGTCTGGAATTACCCTGATGTAATCGGGCCGCAGCCGATTGCGATGGCAATGCCAAAACAGCTCAATGCTGGACCGGTAGCTGCCAGGATGAGCTTTTTTGCGCCGGTTTCGCTGCTCTTCTTTTTTAGCGTATTGCTGATTCTTGGCAGTGTCCGCAATGCCGGCTTGCATCCAATGCATTACTTTCTGCTGGCTGCCGGTTGCTTTTCGTTTCAGCTACTATTTGCTTACATGGTTGACCGCATGCCAATCTATCTGGCCTTCCTGATTGCTGGCGGGGTCTCGGTGGTTTTGGTCAGCGGCTATATCCATGCTGTTGCCGGCGCACGGTTGTCGGCAATTGCCCTGCCGGCCCAGCTCGCGTTTATGGGATTATTTAGCTACACCTTTTTCTTTGATGGCTTGACCGGGCTGACCATTGCCATCGGTGCGGTGATCACCCTGGCCGTCCTGATGCTGGCCACAGCAAAGGTTGATTGGGATCAGAAGTTCCAACGCAAACCGAAAGCCACGCTGCAACCGCCGGCAATCACTCCGGATCAAGCAGCCACAGGAAGTTGAATTGTTCATCTGAGGCCCTGCTGGTAGCTGAGTAGCAGCGGGGCGGGGCCTCAGATTCCACTAAGATGAAACCAAAACGTAAGATTCTCAGCAGAAGATCATGGCTGGCGCTGGCGGTTGGTGGGGCAACCACAGCTGCCGGTACTGGCTATGCTAAAATGTTGGAACCCGGTCTCCTTGAAGTCACCCGCAAACGGGTGCCACTTCGCGGCATCAACCAGCCGGTAAGGCTGTTACATCTTTCCGATCTGCATGCTTCAGATGCTGTGCCATTCAAGTTAATCGAACAGGCAATTGATCAGGGATTGCAGCTCGAGCCAGACCTGGTGGTGATCACTGGTGACTTCATTACTTGGGGGTTACCGGAGCCTCGCCGCTATTCAGAGATATTGAGTAAGCTGTCGCGTAAGCTTCCGGTCTATGCCTGCTTGGGCAATCATGATGGTGGCCGCTGGGCAGGATCGACTGCCGGCCAGAGAAGTGCGGCTCCGGTAATTGACATGCTGGATAACGCAGGCGTGCGCCTGTTGGTCAACAGATCAGCAAAAATCACTGTCAATGACAATCAGGTGTATGTTGTTGGGCTGGGCGATTTATGGAATGAAGATGCCAGGCCGCTCGGGCTGCTGCCATCACTTGACTTACCGGTCGATCCACAGGGCTCGCCGATCCTGCTGCTGGCCCATAACCCGGATACCAAAGACGAGATTAATCAGTATTATTGGGATCTTATGTGTTGCGGGCACACCCATGGTGGCCAACTGGTTGTGCCGCTGCTTGGCTGGCGACCATTTCTGCCAGTGCGCGATCATAGCATGCCCGAAGGTTTGCACCAATTCGGCTCCGGCCGCCAAATCCATATCACCCGTGGGGTCGGCAATCTCCACGGCGTTCGCTTTAATTGCCCGCCGGAAGTCTCACTCCTTCAATTGCTGCCACAGCGGGAAGAAATTCTTCGGGATGGGTAATTTTCTTTCTCAGATCTGCAAGATATTTGC
>CAZHRP010000050.1:6352-14039 GCA_964535055.1 uncultured Chthoniobacteraceae bacterium | reverse complement strand
CAGCCATCATCATTTCCTTAAGCGTGGGTGCATCCGGCTCATAGAGTGGCTTACCGGCAGCCTGCAGCATTTCTTCAGGACGGTCATTGAAGGTATGGCTGCTGGCAAAAACACCGAGCAGCTTGTCGGTCGCAGCCGGGTCGATATTCAGCAGCTCATCGCGGGTGTAAACAACTTTATAGTCGGCCTGCTCGGCTTCTTCGATCAGGTTGCGCTGATCTTTACGCGCCCCTTTACCATGGCGTCCCTCGACCCCATCCGGCAGCAAGTACATCTCACCACCCGATAAGATCACATGGACCCCACTTTCGATCACCTGGATGGCAATCTCATCGGTATTTGAGCGTGCCTGCGAATGCGCCACAAATGCAGCAGTACCCGGCTCACAAAGATGTCCGCTGTTGACCAATGCAGTGCGCTTGCCGGCAGCCAGTGCCTCATGCATGATCGAACCATCGAAACCCGAAAGTGACTTGATCTTGGTTTTACCATCCATGCCAAACGAATCGGCGACTACCTTCACCCCGTAAGCATGGGTCGTAGCACCGCCATGTGAGGTGCCGGTGAGGCTGTCTTTCATGTGTCCGGTATAAATGCCGATCTGCTCAAACTTGTCCCAGGCCAGTGGTTGGTCAGGCCCCTGATGCAGCATGCGCGCCGCCCCCCAGGAGTTCACACCGGCACCGTCCGGGTGAATAAAGATAACGTTTCCCGCAATTATCGGTGCGAGAGGACAAAATGTCATAGTAAGCAGAATCCCTGTCAGTCGGATAAGATGAATCATGACACATCCATGCCGCAGCTGGATCAACATTTCAAGTGCCAAACTGTGACACTCCTGACATCCGCGACCATACAAGAATCATTCTCGACCCGGCAGGTAGTTTCTACTTGCCTCGCCGGATTACTACGTGGCAACTTTACAACTTATCGGTGAATGGCGGCTGCGTAAGTTAAGCTTTTACAATGCCGACCGTAACCAGCAGAACAGTAATTATCAGGAATTTTATGCAATATGAGTACACCGGAACAGCACGCGATTGCCGACCAGGAAAACGAGCATCATGACCACCACGAGTTAGGGTTCTGGCAGAAATATGTCTTTTCCACCGACCACAAGGTAATCGGCGTCCAGTATGCATTTACGGCGCTGGTCTTCCTGATGATCGGTTTTCTGCTGATGGGCGCAATGCGTTGGCAGCTGGCTAATCCGGGCGAAAAGATGTTTAATAGCGACATCGTGGCCGGCGTGATGGATACCATGCTGGGCGATGAGATGATCGATGACAATGGCGCGATGACGCCAACGTTGTATAACTCATTCGGTGCCATGCATGGTACCATTATGGTTTTCCTGGCTATTGTGCCACTGGCTTTCGGCGGCTTTGGCAACTATGTGGTGCCATTGCAGATCGGCGCGCCGGACATGGCCTTCCCGAAGCTCAATATGGCGAGCTATTGGGTGTATGTGGTTGGTGGTTTGATCATGCTGGCCAGTTTCTTTGTTCCTGGGGGTGCGGCGAAATCGGGCTGGACGTCGTACTCGCCGCTGGCCAGCTTCGCCGATAATCCGATGCTGAATTCCGACCTGCTACCGTTCTGGAATGGCCAGACCATGTGGCTGCTGGCGATGGTTTTCCTGATCACTTCGTCACTGCTCGGCTCAGTCAACTTTATTACCACGATTATCCAGTTGCGCGCCCCCGGGATGACCTGGATGCGCATGCCATTCTTCTGCTGGACCCAGTTGGTCACCGCTTTCCTATTACTGCTCGCTTTTCCGCCGCTGGAAGTGGCAGCGATCATGCAGTTGATGGATCGATTATTTGATACCAGTTTCTTCCTGCCCACCGGGCTGGTTGTCAATGGCGCTCAAGTCACTATCAGTGGTGGAGGTAGCCCGTTGCTTTACCAGCACCTGTTCTGGTTCCTCGGACATCCCGAGGTTTATGTCTTGATCCTGCCTGCGATTGGCATAGTAGCCGAAATCATTACCAACAATACTCGCAAGAATTTATGGGGCTACCGCTCGATGGTCTACGCGACCCTGGTTCTGGGATTCCTATCGTTCATTGTCTGGGCCCACCACATGTATCTGACCGGCATGGGCACCGCGGTCAGCACTTTTTTCCAGACGACCACGGTGTTGATCTCGATCCCGTCGGTGATTTTGATCACATCCTTAATCATCTCGTTATGGGGTGGCGCGATCCGCTTTAATACCGCCATGCTGTTTGCCACCGCCTTCCTTCCGATGTTCGGCATCGGCGGGCTGACCGGCCTGCCCCTCGCGTTCTCGGCAATCGATATTTACCTGCACGATACCTACTATGTGATCGGCCACTTTCACTATGTGGTTGCGCCCGGCACTATGTTCGGGCTGTTCGCCGGCATCTATTACTGGTACCCGAAAGTGACCGGGCGTTCCATGAGCGAACTCCTCGGTAAGTTACACTTCTGGCCATCGCTGATCCTGATGAACGGCATCTTCCTGCCGATGTTTGTCCAGGGCATGGCTGGCTTTCATCGCCGCTGGGCCGACGGTGGTGCTACCTACGAGCTGACCGAAAAACTCTTTTATCTGAATAATGTTATGAGCTGGAGTGCATGGCTGCTCGGGATCGCCCAAATCCCATTCATAATCAATATCTTCATGAGCTTGCGGGCCGGCAAAAAAGCCTCGGACAATCCGTGGCAGGCAACTACACTCGAGTGGGCCACTCCAACCCCCCCGCCCCACGGCAACTTTACCAAGCCCATTGCAGTTTATCGCGGCCCCTACGGCTACAGTTTGCCCGGTGAGGATAAGGATTTTGTCATGCAATGTGAGCCGCCGCACGACCCGCATCAGGCAGCCAGACAACCAGCATCACCTGCCGGGGCTCAGCCCGATCCGATCTAACTCTACTATCAACGCTTGCGCCAGCCGTAGCTGGATTGCAGCCAATTGCAAACTCGACTGCCTGAGAACCACGTCATCACCAGATGCCTGATAGTCCGTTGGTTGCCTTCCTGATTCCCTTTCGGCCGCAGCCGGAAGACAGCAATTTGTGGCGAGTGTATAGTGAACGGCTGGCAGCTACCTGCAATGCCCTCAACAATCAATCCTTAGATAATTACATAGTTAGCATCGCTGGTCACCAGCTTCCGGAAAAATTACAACCATTTCTGGATCTACCGCAATTTGCATTTCATAGAGTGGATTATGATGAGACAGCAACCGATAGCAATGTTCGGCGTGATCGGAACTGGAAAACTGCCTATGCCGGAATGATGGCCTCGCGATACCAACCTCAGCATTACATGGCGCTCGATGCCGATGATTTGATCCACTGTAACTTGGTGGAATGGCTGAGCCGAACCTCCAGTTTACCAGTCCGGCAATTCGCATTGGGCTACGAATTGAATATCAAATTAAACAAGGTTCTGTTACGACGGAATTTTCACAGACGTTGTGGCTCGTCCACGATCTACAATTGTAATAACTTTCCATTGCCAGTGACTCGGAGTTGGGACGAATGGAATAAAATGCCCCATCTAACAGTGCCTCATCAGGAGATATCTGACTGGTGCGTGAAACAGCAGATCACTTTTCAGTTTATCAAGCATCCGCTGGTAATGTACGTGACCGGCTACGGTGGCAATATCTCGATGATTCAACCAAATGCTTCGATAAGCTCCTTTAAAAAAATCAGTAAGACTCTCAAGCGTTACTTCGGATTCCTGTTGCTGGGCCGACGTCCCAGCCAATCCATCCGCAATGATTTTTCCATGGATGCGTCCGGCCTATAACTCGATGGATTGGAAGCAGTTAAAAAAACGGGTTTTTACGGACAATTTATAACTTCTTCTCAATTACCAGATGCATGAATTGTGCTGACTCGTCCATTAGTATGGAAGCCGTTTGATAATCGTTTGCTTCCGATGTTGAAAGATTTACTCCATCAGTTGTCCACTTACTTAAATCTGTGCTTGTTTCAACCCGATAAACTATATCATTTCTTCCGGCAAAAAAACTCATCTCAAGTTTATTGCCATTGACTGTCGCTTTTGGCAGATCGCTCACTAGTACTCTTCGCGGGTCTAGCCCGAGTGCATATGCCATCAGCAAATTCACACCATCTCCATTGAGGTCGGTACTTAAGTCCGTGTCGTGCGGGATAGAGTGCATTACCAACCATGGTGCATCAGGATATATGCTAGTATCAATTTCCTGCGACGGGTAACCATTCCATGTTGGTGAAGTAAAACCGAAAGCTGTATCCAGGTAGAAGATGGTAAGTTGCTCGCTGGTTCCACCAAAAACATTGGCGCCAAAACTCGTTGGAGCATCTCCAATGAAATAGACATCTCTAAGATTGTTAGAATATCTAAACGCATAGTTTTTGATTTCGCTAATACCAGCTGGAATGGTAATGGCAGTCAGGCTGTCACAGTCCACAAATGCATGGCTTCCTATGTCTGTGACGGAATCGGGAATCGTCACTGAGTTGAGTAGACTGCACAACAAAAAGGTACCATAGGAAATCTGAGTAATTGAATCTGGTATGACGATCGTTTTAAGCCTGCAGACGGAGAAGGCTAGTTCCCCAATATGGGTCACAGGCTTAGGAATATCGATGGTTTCGAGACTGGTGCAACCGGAAAAAGCTAAGTCACCATGAGACTGATTGTAAGTTGGCAGCGTTCCAGAACGCACCGTCTTCTATAGCAGTGATTGAGTCTGGCAGCGATATGTGAGTAATACCACAACCTGAAAATGTCAAAGGTCCTATAGTGGTGACAGAGTCAGGAACATTAACACTGCTCAGGCTTGTGCAGTAATAAAAGGAAGCAATAATTTCAGTCACGGAATCGGGTATGATAACTGAGCTGAGATTCCTGCATCCGTAAAATGCCCATTGTTCGATTGAAACGAGGGAGTTTGGTAGTGTAATGACTGTCAATTGATAGCAATCGCGGAAGGCAGAGTTGCCTATCACTCTGACCGGAAATCCTTCTAAAATATCAGGAATTATCAGTGCTCCAGAAGCAGACCTCTCACAATCTGTAATCGTTACAGTACCGTCAATGATTTCATAGGTGAGCGGTCCGTAGGTACCGGTGTTTGGTTCGAAATTGCCCGTTATTGCAACTGCGATTAATACAGCTATGACTTGAGGAAGCACCCGTATATTAATTGCTGAATTGCATTGGTGAGAATATGATAATTCTAACAAAGGCCAGAGCGAAACTTCAAGCCAAAACAATTAATCCCAGCAAAAATTGAACTGGATTGGCTGGTGTAAAAATAAAAATCCTGCTTGTCAGTCGGCTTTCGCTATCGCATAAATTTCCGCTTATGCAAATTGCCCGGATAGAACAGATTAATTGATCGAGTCCCGGCGCACAGATCCACAATTAACAAAAGCTCAAATATTGGACGCAATACCCTACACTGTAACTGCCCGGCCGGACACTGGCTTATGGAATGCTAAAATTGGCATCTGGTTGTTTTTAGCCTCGGAGGTCATGCTCTTCGGGGGGTTGTTTTCAGGTTATATATTTCTCCGACTTGGAGCTGCGGAAGGTACCTGGCCCCAGGGAGTCTTGAATGTGCCGGTTGGTGCGGTGAACACCGCGATCCTGATTGTCTCATCGATGACAGTTGTACTGGCCTGGGCGGCGCTGAAGATGCGCCAGTTCAACAAGTATAAACTCTACATGGGGATTACACTGCTCTGTGGCGCTATCTTTCTCATCGTCAAGTTGAGTTACGAGTATCCGCAAAAGTTTGAGCATTATGGTGTTTTCATTAAGGACAAGGCTCTCTCAAAATATGAAGCTTATCTTGGTAACGAGTACCTGGAGAGTCGCGGGCTGGATCGCCGGGTAGAAATTTCGGGACACCTGCATGGGGTTGATGCTGTGAAAGACGGTCAGCACCAGCATTTTGAGATTCATCATCCAACAGAACTCAAGGATATACGCAACCAGGGCTACACGATTGAAGCTTACCAGATGAAGCTGGATCCAACTAATGCTGAACCCACGGATCCATACAACGAAAAGCCACATTTCTGGCCCAAGAAAACGACCGATCAGAAAGCAACGATTCAAGCCGAAGATGTTCGCTACGCGAGCGCCTGGGTGCCTGCTCACAGTTCGTTCTTTGCAGTCTACTTTACGATTACCGGACTGCACGGCTTGCATGTCTTAGGTGGCCTGGTCGTTTTTGCTTACTTTTTGCTGCCAGTCGGAGCCAATTTGTATAAGACTAATCCTGAGCATCTGGCCAACCGGGTGGAAGTGGCAGGATTATTCTGGCACTTTGTCGACCTGGTCTGGATATTTGCTTTTCCGGTCTTTTATCTGCTGTAATCGATTATGAGTAACCCCGAGAACAACCACCCCGCTGCTACCAATAATCCGCACGCAGAAGACGAAAACGCTGCTCATGCTCACGAGCACATTCGCAAACACATCCGTGCATATCTGGTAGTTGGAGTCTTATTACTGGTCTTTACTGGACTAACCGTTGGCCTGGCTTTCGTCGATTATGGAGGGAACGAGGGGCTTGAGGTCGGTGTAGCACTACTCTTAGCAACATTGAAAGCGGGCATGGTGGCTTACATTTTCATGCACCTCAACGCGGAAAGACCCCTCATCTATCGGATTCTCCTGTTTACGATTATCTTCTTTGTGGCCCTGTTCATTCTGATCGGTTTCGCTTTCTGGAACGATATCCCGGCACTCTTTTGACCATGTCACTGCGATTCTTTCATATCCTGTTCATAGTTGTCTCTGCCCTGCTATTGTTTGGCTTTGCAGGTTGGGTATTCTTTGCTGCGAATGCGGATAGCGAGCCGGGATTGAAAATGTTAGGCACCGGCAGTCTGCTCGGTGGGATTGGATTAGTGTTGTATCTGGTCAGATTCATTATAAAATCAAAGAAGTTGCCTTAGAATGAGAACTGTTTATCATATTACTGTCTTTGGATTTTTTGTGCTGCTGACATCGAACTCGGTACTGGCCTGTTCGGTATGCTTTGGCAAAGATGATTCAGCGGTCACTCAAGCTGCCAATGGAGCAATCCTGTTCATGCTGGCATTGCTGGTGCCGGTGTTGGCCAGTTTTCTGGGGTTCATCATTTATCTGGTACGCAAACAATCCCAACCACTACCGGAGCACGCGATACTGGCGGAACTCATCGAACAGGAGCAGCATCAGAAGGAAATCGACTACGAAATCTAGTTAGCGAGAAGTATTATGATTAATAAATGGATGGGAATTGCGGAAAATGCCGCAGAACATGGCCTGATGATTGACCACATGCTGGAAGTGGTTCACTTGTTTATGGCAGTCTTGTTTGTCGGCTGGACAGCATTTTTCTTATACACGATTTACAGGTTCCATCACAAACGACATCCGCGGGCCTTACACGACGGTACCAAATCGCATTTTTCCACCCATGCTGAAGTTGGAGTTGTCATAGTTGAGGTCATTTTACTGCTTGGCTTGGCCT
Organism: uncultured Chthoniobacteraceae bacterium; assembly: GCA_964535055.1. Lineage (GTDB taxonomy): Bacteria > Verrucomicrobiota > Verrucomicrobiia > Chthoniobacterales > CAKUMP01 > CAYUDZ01. The sequence continues at coordinate 6,535 of CAZHRP010000050.1, read as the reverse complement.
TCCCGCTGTGGGCTAACCGGGTCAACGAGTTCCCTGATGCCAGCGAAAACCCGGTAAATGTAAGAGTGATCGGCTACCAATTTGGCTGGATCATGCATTACCCGGGCAGCGATAACACATTTGGGGCGCTGGATGCCGATCTGGTCGATATGGCCAATAATCCGGCCGGCTTGGACAAATCGG
>CAZHRP010000050.1:0-6342 GCA_964535055.1 uncultured Chthoniobacteraceae bacterium | reverse complement strand
TCGGATGCGGCAGCGCAGGATGATGTCGTCATCTTCAATACCCTCAGGATCCCCAATAACAGGCCTGCTGTCATCCAGCTCTCATCGCTCGATGTCATTCATAATTTTGCCTGTTACACCATGCGCTCTGCCCAGGATGCGATCCCCGGGTCTGAAATACCAATGTGGTTTACACCAGTGCGTACCGGCGAATACGAAGTGATTTGTGGCCAACTATGTGGCGATGGTCATGCTGTTATGAAAGCAACCCTGATCGTACAGACTCCGGATGAATACGAACAGTGGATCGAACGCGCCAGTGCTGCGGCCAAGGGCTGATGAATTGCGCTTCCTCGCAAGGCTGGCTGGCCCGTTTCGCCTGGTTAACGGTACTGGCCACAGCGACCTTGATAGTAGTTGGTTCTGTTGTTACGACGCTTGATTACGGGCTTGCCGTACCTGACTGGCCAACCAGCTTCGGGACATTCAACCCGCCGGGCTGGTGGCACATGGAAGGGGTTAACTGGGAACATGGACACCGCCTGTTAGGGGCAATTATCGGGTTGCTGGTGATAATTCTGGTGGCCTGGACCGGCTGGAAATACCGCCGATCGCGGATTTTTTTGCTCACTTTTATCGCATTAATTGGAGTGATCATCCAAGGGGTGCTTGGCGGCTTACGCGTCACAGAAGTATCCACCGAATTAGCGATCGTCCATGGCTGCTTTGCCCAGGCTTTTTTTGCATTGCTGGTCTTTATCGCCGCCTCCCTGACGCGTCAGGCGGAATCATCATCACTGCAGGTGGCCGACGCAGATGGTATTTCAGAGCAAGGGCGAAGCCGCTTATTGTGGGCGATTTGGATTTTCATGGGTGTTGCATTCTCCCAGGTAATCCTCGGAGCATTGATGCGTCATTATAAGGCAGGACTGGCAATACCAGATTTCCCGCTTGCTATGGGCCGGCTGATCCCGCCACTGGAAAGCTTTCCGGTGATCATTCATTATTCTCATCGCTTGATGGCTCTGGTGGTCGTTGCCGTAGCCGTGTGGTTGCTCCTGCAAGTCAAGAACTACCATGGTAATCGCTCGCTACTGGTAACCGGAGCCCTTTGCCTGCTGGGACTACTACTGGTCCAGATTGTACTGGGTGCCGCTATTGTTCTGAGCCTGCGGGCTACTGTTTCCACTTCATTGCATGTACTATTGGGCGCAGCAACTATCGGTTCCGGAGCATTTCTACTGGCAAATGCTTGCCGGCTGTTGGCATCGACTAGCCTGGCCAGCAGTTCATCAAGAACCAAAAAACGCAGCGTATTCGAGCTGCCGGTCAGCCAATGAAACTGGACTCCCGCAGTCAGCCAGTATCGATGTCAGCTGTTTGTGACGACGGCAATAGCGAGCCCTCGGATACCGGACTATTGTCAGATCTAATGCAACTGGCCAAAGCCCGCTTGACCATGCTGGTACTGGTCACCACCGCTGTGGGATTCCTGCTTGCGGCCAAGGGTAATGTGGAGTGGTTGCTGCTCATAAATACTTTGTGTGGAACAGCTTTGGTAGCCGCCGGAGCGTCAGTATTTAACCAGGTCATCGAGCGGAAGCAAGATGCTCTTATGCCAAGAACATCCAACCGTCCCATTCCAACAGGCCGGATCGCGATTACCCATGCCGTGGTTGGGGCGACTTTGACAACTGTTGCTGGAGTTTTTTATCTGAGCGTTTTCGCATCGGCTCTGGCAGCATTGATAGCGTTGCTAACCTGCCTGGTTTACGTCGCAGTATACACACCACTAAAAACGCGTTCATCATCCTGCACTTTAGTGGGTGGCGTCTCGGGGGCACTACCACCCGTGATTGGATGGACTGCCGCCGGTGGCGCCCTGGACAGTGGCGCTCTGTATCTCTTCGGGCTGTTGTTTTTTTGGCAAATGCCCCACTTTCTCGCTATTAACTGGATGTACCGCAAAGAATATGAAAATGCCGGCTACCGCATGTGGTCAAATCAGGATAACGACGGCAAACGTACCGCCTGGCTCACCCTTGGCTTTGCTATCATGCTGGCAGTAGCCTGTCTGTTACAGCCAGCCAGCATTCGCAGCATGATAACCATGATAGTCTCGCTGCTGCTCGTCTTGCCACTGATTTACCTGGCAGCCCATTTCCTGCTACAACGCAATTACGCTGTGGCAAAGAGATTATTTTTATTCACTCTGCTTTATCTACCGCTGCAGCTTGGCATACTATTGATTTGGGCAGCGTAAATCCTGCCAAAGAATCGAGTAACTCATCGGCGGCTAATAGATTGTGGTGACGGGTCAGCGAATTGGGTACCGCTACCACAAAGAGTCCTGCTGCTTTAGCCGCAGTACATCCGGGTTCGGAATCTTCAAAGGCAATTGCTTCATGCGGATCAACACGCAACGCCTGCAAGACGCTCAAATAGACATCCGGGTGTGGCTTGTAGCGACTGACATCATCGCGGGTTCGCAACACGCCTATCGAGTCACGCAATCCACACTTGGTTAAGCCATCCTCGACCCACTTAAGATCCGAGTTACTCGCCACACCGATGCCCAGGCCACGAGCAACTGCTTGCTGAATCAGTTCACGTATTCCAGGTAAGACATTTTTTTCATTAATCCAGCTACTAATTTCAATCCTTAAACCATCATCCAGCTCTGGCCAGTGGTAGCTTTTGCCGGTTAGTTCTTCCAAATGCTGTCTGGGATTAAAATTATCTACGTGGCCGACTGCTTGTAGCCAATTTTGCAATGATAATTCAACGCCTTCAGCGCGATAGAGCCTCTGCCAAGCTTGGAAGGTAGCAGTCTCTGTATCGACAATCAACCCGTCAAAATCAAATATGATAGCTTTCATCTCGAATCTTGGATCGTACGATTAGTCGATTCTGCGCATCACACGCATCAGTTCCCGCCCTACCCGCGACTCATAATTTCTTTGTGGCATCCACTCTGTTTCTAAACGAAATCCTGTACCAAACAAATCATCCAACTCCTGACGCTCCACACCAAATGGCGGCCTGTCCCGGCCAGCTTCAGGTTCCATATAAAAAACCGCCAGATATTTGCCACCAGGCCGCAATAAATATGCTGTGGCCGCCGCGTAACTGGCGCGCTGGGATGGCTCAATTGCACAGAATAAGGTATGCTCGACGATCCAGTCAAAATTATCTTCCAACGTGTTTTCAGGATTTAGATAATCTGCTATTACATACTCAACATTAGTATGTTCTGTACATTTTTCTGCTAACTCAATAGCTTCAGGTACGATGTCCATTGCTATTATTCGTGAGTCAGGATAAGCAGCAGCTAGCAGCCTTACATCGTGTCCATGACCACAACCCGGTACCAAAATTGTACCAGTAAGTTGGTTTTTTTGGCAATAATCCACCAGGCCCGGACTTGGCTGCCCTTTGTTCCACGGAGTATTATTGTTCTGGTACCGTGATTGCCAGTAATTGAGTGCAGCAACTGACATAGGACTCATTATTCTGCCAGCCGACGCCAGCGTGAGATTTGCGCGACACTCCACTCGTAGCGACGAGCGTGAATCCGTATGAGAAATGGCTGATCAGCAGAAAATTCTAGCGCAAAAAAATCCGCCAAGTGGCGCTCCAAGCCTTCGAGTGTGTGCAGAGGTCGATCATCCACAAAGGTTCCTCCCACCCAATTCTCGCGCGGCGTAAATTCATCCAACCAGGAATATGGCGAGGCGATAACCATGCGTCCTCCAGGCTCGACCAGCTGCGGCAGGCGTCGGAGGCAAGCTGCCGGGTCAGTAAGCCTGTCGATGAGGTTGGCCAAATGCACTATCTGGAAGGTACCAAGATCTGGCCTTAAATCCATGGCATCTCCTGTCTCAAAGCTAATATCCGCAAGCTGCGCACAATCTGGTTTCATTGCTACCGAGCGTCGGGTGATCGTTCCTTCGACCTGATAATCATACTCCAGTTGGCCGGCACTTAGGATTTGATTAGCAGCATTGATGAAGGCTTGTGAATAATCGATGCCCACTACCTCTACTGCGTAGTTGGCAAGTTCAAAAGTGGAACGGCCAACCGAGCAACCTAAATCCAATGCTCTAGCTACATTTTCTGTACCAGCATTTTGCAGACCTATATTGACTGAATTGACAGCATAGTCCAACGCCTCTTCAGAACCAAACTGGTAAGGTAAGATCTCATCGCGGGAGCCATAATGGAAGAGTAGGTACTGGGACAGCACCTGCTGCGATTCGTAAAAATCCATTACGTCCGGTAGCGCTTGAGCAGGAGCTTGTCAATCAGCGTTTAAAGCAGCGAGCAAATAAGCAGAAGGTTCGAAATGCTCGATGATAATTTCGTGTTGATCACCGCGCTTCATGCGCACCTGTTTGATATCAAAGTTAGGTGTTTTGTGAGGTGCAAACAGAATATCATCGTGTGTGCTGTTTTCGTGAGCCTTGAACATGTCGGGAATAATATCACCGCCCAAATGATCATCTCTGCCAGTCGCCAAGTGACAAGTTCCGAGGACTTTTTCATCCTGAATATCCGCACCTGATACTGGCAGTATTTGCGTACCAAAACCTAACTCACCGAGGGTTCCAGTCATTGGATCATCCTGTAAGCGACGGTTATGCTCGTCGATGGTGCTTTGGTTACCAGCAATTAGAGTTGAGCGCTTAATACTGCGGTTTTCAACATCTAAAACCCCCAGTGTTCCATCTTCATATTTCATCGGAAACTGGCCGTTGGCATCGGTCGGAACAAAATAAACTTCTCCCGCTGGCAAATTCGCTATGTCAGGATCTAATCCCTTGCATAACCCATGGCTCTTTTGCGCTTCTTGACCGTCCAATATCAACATAGCAGTCAATATCCGGCCATCTTCAAGAGCAAAATCAATCTCAATTTCATCAGCCCTGGTCATGGCCAATCTTAGTTTTTCAGCATCCGCACTGACTTCATTGTAGTCAACTGCTAACCCGGTATTGAGGATGACATCGTTGAGACCATGCATAGTCGAGCCACGAAAGCCAAACTTCTTGGCATGAGCTGTCAGTGGTGCGGTCGCAGAAAAAGTGGAGACGCACAGGATCAGATCGTAGTATGGATAAATGTCTTGTTCGAAAGATAACTCGTTGCCGTCGATGTCTATCGCTACGTCAGGTAAATCAAGGTTGCTACCGTAGGTCATTTTGTAGGCAAACATTTCTCCACCCGTAAGCCCCAGCTCGTCTGCTATGCCGTTTTTCAGGCCCTGATAGAAAACTTCGTAGGCCTTGCGTTGAACAGTCAAATCAGGCTGATCGAGAAACGCGGAGTCCTTCATAAGAGAAAGGTCTTCAAGGTCAATTAGAATGCATGTTTTGCAGCCTTCAGTTGGCTCGAATACTGTGCTTAGCAAACGTTTGAGACTGAATGGGGGAAAAATACGCTCTTTTGCGATCTTAATTATCGAGTTTGGTTCTAACATTGTGTTCATAGTAATAATCGGATAGTTGAAGGCTAGTACTAATTTTTATAACGGTCGCTGCCGCAATCCCGACGCATTAGCTCAACAAAAAGTATTTTACCTATCAACTGGTGGGGGCGAAAAAGCGGGCAGCATCTTCGATCAGAGTCAAAAGCCGGTCAATTTCTTCAAAAGAGTTGTAGAAGTAAAAACTCGCACGAGCCGTTGCCGGCACTCCGAGCTTGCGCATCAGCGGTTGATTACAATGGTGTCCACCTCGCAATGCCACTCCCCCGGCATCAGCCAGCATCACAACGTCGTGCGCGTGGACGTGTGGTAAGGCAAAGCTGATGACTCCCGCACGCTCGGCAGTGTCCCAGCGAGTCGGTTGCGGACCAAAGATTCTAATACCGGCAATTCCTGATAATTGTTCTATACCGTATCTGGCCAATGCGCTGTCATGCTGCATGACTGTCCGCCGCCCAATTTGTTCAAGGTAATCGATTGCCGCATGCAATCCTATAGCGCCGGCAATGTGAGGAGTGCCGGCTTCAAAGCAATGCGGCACCTGATTCCACTCGCTATGCTGCCAGTCGACACTTGCTATCATCTCGCCGCCGCCCTGCCATGGTGGCATCGATTCCAATAAATCTTTTCGACCCCACAGGACACCAATACCAGTAGGAGCGCATAGCTTATGGCCTGAGAAAACTAAAAAGTCACACTCGAGTTCAGCAACATCCAACGGCCGGTGACCAGCGCTCTGTGCCGCATCGACCAGTGTGATAACATCTTGCTGGCGGGCCATCCGACACAATTCACCAGCAGGGTTGACAGTTCCCATGGTGTTTGAAATGTGCGTAAACGCGAAGATTTTGGCCCTGCCCAACTGTTCCTCGAGACCT
>CAZHRP010000049.1:0-14167 GCA_964535055.1 uncultured Chthoniobacteraceae bacterium | reverse complement strand
GTAGGTGTGCCGACTGCAAATTCAAAGCGATTTGCGGCGGCGGCTTCAGGGTGAGGGCAGAACAATGCCACGGCAACCCGTGGGCCGATGATCCCGGCTGCTATCTCAGTGATCAAGAGATCACCGCTTAAGTAAGTTGCTGGTCTGCTCTTTGCAGCCAGTCGATAGTGGAGGCGATGCCCTCACTTAGAGGGGTAAAGGATTGTTGGCCGATGCGCTGGCACAGCTTCCGGTTGTCCAGGACGATCGCCGCGACATCATTAGCCTGCGGCTGCTTGAAACTGAGTTCTGCTTGTTTGCCGGTGACGCTTTCAATAGTCTGAACAATATCCAGCAAGCTGGCAGACTGCCCGCTGGCTATGTTGTATGCTTGACCATCAAATCCGGCTGCCATGAGTGCTGCCATACAGTCCGTTAAGTCACTGACCAGCAAATAGTCTTTTTGGCCGTTGCCATCGCCCCAAATCTCAAGCGGTAATCCGTGCAGGATGCGATGGCCAAAGATACTCACCACGCCTTGTTTGCGGTGCGGATTCTGGCCGGGCCCATAAGGGTTGGAAGGACGAAAGATTAATGTTTTCAAATCATACTGCCTGGCAGCGACTCTTAGATATAGCTCCATCGCTGCTTTCGCCACTCCATAAGTCGAGATCGGACAGAGCGGATGACCCTCAGTCACAGGGATGCATTGTGGCACTCCGTAAACCGCCCCCCCAGTCGAGATGAAGGCAAATTGCTGGACACCTTGCCTGGCAGCCGCTTCAATAGTCAGTAACAGCAGCTCAAGGTTACGCAGCAACGATAAGCGTTCGGAATCCTGAAATGGAGAGGCTCCGGAATCATGCACTAGATATACGACTGCATCACAGCCGGACAATGCTTCGTCTAAATCAGCGCTATTGCCGATGTCACCAGGATAAAAATCGCCGATTCCATGGTGCCTGCTGGCCGGCCGGTCAAAGATCCTTACCTGCCAATGTTGCTCCAATGATTTGGCCAAATGCATACCTAGAAATCCATTGCCTCCGGCTAGCAGCACTTTATTTTTTCCATCACTATCGGCCATTGCGAACTTTTGCTTCAGTAAATGCAGTTAGCTGACGCTTGGCTAGAATATTGTGAACGGAATTCCCTACCTGGTATGATGGGACAGATGTAAAAGCACTTTACTTGTTGCCGCAAGCCAGCAATCTCCATGACCTATGCACAAAGCATCCGGCAAACTATTAATTTTTGCTCATGTTCCTCCGCCAGTCCATGGCCAGGCCATTATGGTTGAGCATCTGCTGGCTGGCTTAGAGACCGCAAGTAACCTGGAGGTGCATCACATCGATGCGCGGGTAAGTGATGAGATTAATGAGGTTGGCGGCATCAGTCCGGCCAAAATCCTACGCTTCATCGGCTACTGTCTCAAGGCCATTGGGCTGCGCCTGAGGCATGGAATAAGAACGGTGTACTATATCCCGGCACCAGCAAAGCGTAGCGCCATCCTGCGTGACCTTCTTTTTCTGATATTGGTAAAACCATTCTTTCCGCGAGTAGTTCTCCATTGGCACGCGATTGGTCTTGGGCAGTGGGCAACTGCTGGCGATAACTCGGATAGTAATAATGAGTTGAGCAACCTTACCCCGATCAGGCTCAACCAGCCACTATTCGGAAGCTGTGAAGCTATAGTAAGAGCTTTGATACGATGTCTTTATCGTGAGGTGTCTTTGTCGATTGTGCTGACTTCCAATAATCAAGCTGACGCACAACTGCTGCGGCCCGCGAAACTAGAAGTGATAGCCAATGGCATTCCCGACCCATGCCCGGATGCTATGCAGACGGTAATACCGCAGCGGCAGACAAGAATTGCAAATTTACTCTCACAGAACTCGTCGGGCCAAGATTCTGCCGATTCCAATGCTCAATTTTACCGGGTCTTGTTCATCGGGCACTGTACCGAGGAAAAAGGTTTTTTTGATGCCATTCATGCGGTCACGGAAGCCAACCGGTTGCTCGCTGAACGCTCGATATCCATCGCCGATCAAATGATTCTGCAAGGCACCCGAATCAGCCTGAGCTTATGCGGGAAATTTATGGATTCTGCCAGTGAAGAAAAATATTCCCGCGTCATGGGTGCCCTGCCGCATTTTTTCGCCGAGAATATCTCATTTACCGGCCATTTGAACCCGCAGGAAAAATTTAACAACTGGTGCAATCATGACTGCCTGATCAATCCCAGCCACTGGGAGAGCTTTGGCCTGACTGTTGTCGAGGCAATGGCCTTTGGCATGCCGGTTGTTACCTCCAATCAAGTCAACCTGGTCGCTTTAGTACCTGAAAGACTGCGGCTCTCTGCACCGGTCGGCGAGCATGCGGCGCTGGCGCAGCAGCTGATTGCTTCGATCACCTTTACCGGTCAGCAACAACTACGTGATCATTTCCTGAACAACTTTACAATTGCAAGCTATCACCAAGCCATAAATGCCGCATTGACCAAAGTGGCTTCCTAAACCAGCAATGAAATTTTCGATCATCACCCCCAGCTTTAATTCAGCCGCCACCTTAGGCCAATGTATCCGCTCGATAGCAGATCAAGGCGTGGAATTCGAGCATATTATCCAGGATGCCTGTTCGACCGATACAACCAAAGAAGTAGTTAAAGAATTTGAGCACCTGCATGTGGCGCATGAAAAAGATGATGGAATGTACGATGCCATCAACCGCGGCATTCACCGCGCTGATGGAGATATTTTTGCCTGGCTGAATTGCGATGAACAATATTTGCCGGGAACATTACCAATGGTAGCCGAGTGGTTTGCTGCCAACCCGCAATGCGAGATGCTGGTCGGCGGGATCATCGTTACCCGCCCCGATGGCTCCTACCTCTGCGACCGCAAACCACTGACACCGACCCGCTGGCATACCATGGTCAGCGGCAACCTCGCCTATTTCAGCGCCGCAGCATTCTTTCGCCTAAACTTTATCAGGCAACACCAATGCTATTTTGATCCGGCCTGGAAAGTCGTTGGTGATTCGGCGTGGACACTCAAGCTGCTGGATGCAGGTATCAAAACCGGCACTACGACCAGACCCTTATCCAGCTTCACCTATGCCAGTGACAATTTAAGCAATGCCAGCCACGCGGCTGCCGAACGTGAGCGACTGGCAGGTCTGGCACCGTCGTATATCCGTCAACTGAAACCTTTGATTGTCACCTGGTTCCGGCTGCGGCGGGTACTCTCAGGCAGTTATTTCTTAAAACCGCATAGCTACGCGATTTTCACAGCAGATTCCGGCGATTCCCGACAGCCATTCACCGCCCAACGACCGACCCATCGCTGGCCGGGATAGTTAGTTATTTTTGCTCAGCTGGTTTGATTAGCCGATCCATTTTCTGGAGTTTCGGCCACACATTTTTTGCTCCCATACGCTCGGTTATAGATAACCTGTAATACTGTTTAGCGAGTTCATACTCCCCTTGCCATTCATAATTGAGAGCCATGTAGTAGTACGGTTGCCCGGAATTGGGATCTAACTCAATTGCCTTGCTGAGGGCAGCTTCGGCCTGCTCGGGCATGCCTCCCAAACTGTATGCCTGACCCTGCAATATCAATGCCCACACATCGTCCGGAAATAGTTTGAGCCCTTGTTCGAAGTGTCTGGCTGAAGTTCGATACAATGCACCTGCAATGCCAGGACTGGCAGCACTGGCAGCAGAAAATAACCTCGCTTGGCCAAGGTAGTTATGCAGGTAAGGATTGTCATCCATGGATTTTATCCCCCGCCCCGCATAATCAAGTGCCCGCGACCACTCTTTATCTCTGACAGCAACTCGTGCCTTCTCAGCAAAATACTCACCTACGATTCTCTTTGGTGCAAAAAATAAAGCAGCTCCACCGCACAATACTAGCAGCGCCATGGGCACGAGACGACGATTAGACAGAATAGATGTTCTTGACAATCGTTCATTTGCAGGGCTGGCAAGAATTCCCAGGACTAAAGCCATGACCATGGCATTTCCAGGAATATGCATATTAAAATCGACCATAGAATGAAAAACCATTGCCCCCAGAGCAGCAACCCCACCAACTTGCAATGCGAGCGAGTTGCTGCCACCGACCCCGTCGGACGCTGACAAACGGCGACCCACGAACGAACGAATGTTTTTCAAACCCATGCTGGCATGCGCAGCAATCGTCAACAGGGCCAGCCCCAACCCAACTACTCCATACTCACCTAAGATCTGGATATAATCACTATGTACACGTACCGGGTCAGTCGCGTAATAAAACCTTTGTGAATGCTCATGAAATGGCCGGTACTTTCGACCATCTACCTCAAATGACTTTGCACCACGACCAAAAACCGGCGCTTCAAAAAATTGTAAAAAGGCAGCTTCCCACATGCCAAAACGGTTATTCCGCTGATTCACAATATTTTCGATCCGTTGTTGGATAACCGGGCTTTTGGCGGCTAGCTGAAATACTCCAAAACCGGCTGCAGAAAGCCCCACCATACAAATTAAAGCAATAACAATATACTTCTTAGCCTGAGCTCGAAAAACAATCAATAATGATAGCAAGCCAAATACCAGTAAGCCACCAAGTGTACTCAAGTAGCCGCCGCGACTCATGGAAATTATGATACCTCCGAGACATAATAAGCAAATGTAGCCGCAAATTATTTTGGCAAAGACTGACATGCGTCCCCAGAAAGTGAGGCCAAGACCAAGCATTAACACAATTTCGAGATAACCGGCCAAATGATTGCCACTGATGAATAGCCCACTCGCCCGGTTAAATCCGGCCGGCCGCTCAAAACCAAAAAGCATAAAGTTGTTGCCTGCCCGGAACTGGATGATGCCTATAACAAAATTAATCACGGCAATCACCAGTAGCAACCAAACCATAGCCAACCTTATGTTCTGGCTGACTAAGCCATAGACCATTAGTAAATAAATGCCACAGCATGCCAGAACTAAAAACATGTCCTGCAAGGCCAGATAATGGTACGGCGAATAAATCCCTCGCAGGATTAGATAGCTTGCCAGTAGCAAAAGCAAGATGATCGCACGCAATCTGACTTTGAAACTGCCAAGAGCAGTCGAAAAAGTGCCGACTATACAAGCCAGACCGACTAACGAATAAGCTGGCAAACTAAACACCGGTCGAGTACCACCAATCAGCGCAAACACTACCATTAGAGCCAGGCACAGCAGAACAGCCGCAACCCAAGCAGGAACATTTTTTAACGCGATGCCGGGCAGATTAAGCGTATCGTCCGGGGCAAAGTCATCTTGGGATAGTTTTCGTAGCATAGAAGTGTAACGCTTAATCACGTACTGTTGCCGGATTGCCGCTGAGGATACTACTTGGAGGGTACTGTCCCCGGAAGACAACCGCTCCAGCGGCAACTATTGACCGCTCACCAATATTCACTCCCTTGAGGATGATCGCATTGGCTCCGATGAAAACATCATCGCCGATAATTACCGGTGCCGAACGGATATATTGAGACTGTTCATTGAGCCCCAGCCTGCGCTTATCAAACTTTAGCGCGTGGAAGTCATGGTCGTAAATGCGCACATTGCCACCGATATTTACATGCTTACCAATACTAATCATCGACCTGGAGGATAGCACGACGGCCGAACCGCCGGAATGATCATCAATTCGAATTTTACCCTCCCCAAATGTCTGCAGCAGACAGGGACATGTCATTCCCACCCTGTTACTGCGCCATCCTGCCAGTAACCGGACTCCATCACCCAGGTGAATTGAACCCTCAGTACGAGCTTTAAACGAACAGGGGCCGGAAGTGGCAAAGTCTCTGCCATACCGGCATCCTTGCAAGCCGAGTGACAATTTACTGCCAATAGTTGATCCGGCAAAGTCCACTTTTATCCAGAACACATCCCATAACGTATATAGCAGGTTTCGCCATGTCCGTTTGCCAGTCATCGGCTGCAGCTTAGGCATTAGCTTAAATTAGGAAAAGCGGAAATTGTCTGTACTCAGCGTTAAGTGTTAGAAGCTATGGGATGCAGGTTAGGAGTTACCACGACTCGTTAGCATTCGTTGCCCTACGGCCCATCGACTGCGCTCCCACCTTCGCTAAGGCTACGGCGGACAGGCAGGGGGGGTGCTCTCATCGTTGCCGTAAATACTTATATAAGTTAAACCTAACAATGACCCTCACGCGAGCAGACCTTACATGATGTGTTGGGAGGGGCACAGGCATCTGTGTCCAGATTGGCAAAGCTGACTGGTGCAGCAGGGTAAGCCGTGATTGGAATATGGGAGATGGCCTGACTGCTAGAGGTAAAGTTACTCTGGTTGTGATCCTTCTTCAAAATTCTCTGCTTCTTTAGCGCAAAATTCAATGATCTGAATCAGCATGAGTTCCGGGTCATGCTTCTTCATAGAGAGGAATGGCGGTAGCTTTGACTTGCTGCCGGATATGAGGGTGCAGTTTGGTGCAAAAATCGACCCGGTGTCCGAGGATGGAGGATAATTCATTGCCCCAATCAAAAAATTCAAGCCCAACACAGTAGACAAGCGCCTCACGCTGGTCGCAGTAGATGGCTTGTGATTGATTCGGCTTAGGCGGTGAAATTTAAAAAAACCACTAATAGGCACTAATAGGACACTAATTCATATTCTTTTCAGTGTGAATCAGTGGTTAAATAAAAAAATATCAGTGAGAATTTGATGATGGCACTGGCAATGCTTCCGGAATTAAAGTAATATTCATTATTGTGCAAAAAGATCTGACAATCAGGGACGAATTCCTAAGCGAAGAGGATCTGGACTTGGCCAGCATGAACCTGGACGAGCGTGTTGCTTACTGGAACCTCTGGCTGCGACAGGCGCAAGCTACCAACAGCCTGGACTCGCGCGAGTATAGTCATGGGGTGATGGTCGGCTATCTGGAACCGCTGCCGGGAGACGATGAACAATCCGTTGCCGATGATGGCTCCGGGTGACAACCCCTACCTCGCACTTACCCGGGAATTGAACCGCGGCGCCACACGAGCAATCATCTGCTCAGGTCAGGCAGTCGTGCTGCATGGCCTCGCAATCATGAGCAAAGATGGCGACTGGATTCTCAGGGAGTCCGAAGCTGCCCTAGAGCATGTCCTCGCCGTGCTGGAGCAGCACAGCGCATCCTATCGCTTCGGTGCACCACTAGCACTACCGTGGATGCGTATGGGCTGGAGCAGCCACTTTGAATTTTATCGCGAGGGACTTCGCATCCGTACCGACTTCTTTACCCGTCCGCCGCGCATTAGCCCAGATCAACTGGCCGTGCTGTGGAAACAACAGGAGGAAAGTGACCTTCCTGTTACCGATCTCCACAACCTTGCCCGTCTCAAACTCACCAATCGCGAGAAGGATTATGCCGTTATAGGCGAGATCGCCCGCCGCTTCACGGATCCATCCGACCAATTATGCTGGTCGCGAAGCGCGAGGGATCTGATACGTTTGGCTGCCGAAAACCCCGAGGATGTAGTCAGAATAACGACCCGACGGCCGCTGCTTCAGCACGCCATTGACCAGGACAGAGAGCAACTCGAAGCCGCTCTTGACCGCGAGCGCCGCGAGTTCATGCATGCCAACGAACAGCGCCTGGCTGCCATGCAAGGTAGACTGGAGGATTGGCGACTGGCCTGGAGCGACCTCCGCAAGAGGATCTCGAAACTACCCTTGAGAGAAGCCCATCAAACCCTCGTCGAAGCTGCCAGTCAGCTTCTTCCAAGCGATTGATATACCAACGGAAACCAGCCTCCCAATAAAATCAGAGAATGTCCGCAGTGATTAGAAGATATATATAATTACGGCAATGGTTCCGCCTCGTCCCGCATTCGCAGAGCTTCGGCGGACTGACGGGAACTTTGCCCATCAGGCATCCCGGAATATTTTTCATGTGCAAGGGCTGTTGATTGCAGTTAAATGCGAGCGTGCTATTTCCGACGTGGACGTTTATGATTTTTTTGATAGTCGTCTTCACCGGCTATCATTTGATCCCGCAGTCGACACCTCGACGTGGAATGGTACAGATCATCTGGCTGACCGGTGCCAGCATGGTTTTTTATGGTTATCATATCCCGTGGCTGGTCGGCCTGCTACTGCTCTCGCTGTTAGTCAATGGCTGGGTCTCCCATCGCTTGCTGCAAAGCAGCTACTCTGCCCGGCAGCGTTTAATCTTTTTAATCATCGGCCTGACTGCCAACCTGGGAGCATTAGGATTTTTTAAATATGCCGGTTTAATTGCAGCCACATTTTTACCTCAGCCACTTGCTGAGAATATTGTTCCTGCTCTTAGGGCCATCCCGCTGCCGGTAGGTATCTCGTTTTACACTTTTCAGGGACTGAGCTTGGTGGTCGATGCCTACTGGCGCCGGCGTGAAGGTATGGAATCACTGATCGCGGAGGTTGAGGCACCCCGTCGGTTCCATACCAAGGTGTGGTTTTACATCAGTTTTTTTCCGCAATTAGTTGCCGGTCCGATCATCAAAGCACATGACTTCGTCAACCAGATCGGTTCTAAAACCTTGCGCGACATTGATTGGCGCGATGCTACCCGCAAGTTGATCCTCGGCTTTTTTCTGAAAATGGTGATCGCTGATAATCTGAAAGAAATAACGCTATTTATTGAACTAACTGAGTACCGGAGATTATCCGGGCTGACTCATTTAGTAATGCTGTATGCTTTTTCCTTTCAGATCTTTGCTGATTTTGCCGGTTATTCTCTAATTGCCATGGGTTTGGGACGGCTCTTCGGCTACCGCTTTCCGGTAAATTTTAATTTCCCATACATTTCCCGCTCGATCACGGAGTTCTGGCGACGCTGGCATATTTCTCTTTCCACCTGGCTGCGTGATTATCTTTACATACCGCTTGGTGGCAACCGGCTGGGATCAACCAGAACTTACCTGAATTTGTTTATCGTCATGTTTTTGGGCGGGTTATGGCATGGAGCGGCCTGGAGCTACGCCATCTGGGGCTCGGCACATGGCCTCTTGCTGGCGATCGAGCGGATGACAGGCTTCGGTCGCTCACCTGTCCTCAAGCCGACAGAAAGTAACGAGCAATCAACGTCCTTGTCATCAAAACCACACCGGCTTTTAGGATTCGCCTTCAACTCGTTAAAGATCTTCCTGATTTTCAATCTTGTCTCATTTTTATGGTTGTTATTCAAGTTGCCTCACTTCCCGGACGTTATCGACTATGTCAAGGCACTGGCCAAAGCAAACCTGAGTATTCCACCACAATTTGCTTTTATATTCGTTCTCTTTTCGTTGCCGGTTGTCCTCTACCACCTGTGGGGTGCCTGCCTGCACTGGCGACAATCTGCATACCGCACAATCAGCCGCAAAAACTACCAGCTAATAGAATCATTCTGCCTCGGCCTGCTGCTCTTCTTTATCCTCACTAACTCGGGCACTTCCGGCGCTTTCATCTACTTCCAGTTTTAAATGTTAAAATTAGACAACCATAACGCTCCCCCACATCACAGCGTATTTAGCCTGCTGCTGCCGCTGGCTTTCGCCAGCTTGCTGGCGCTCTTCTGGTTCCTTTGTATCAAGTTCACCGGGCTCGAAGCAGAATTGGCCGAGAATAATTACCAGGCTAATGCGATCCGGCTCAGCAATTACCTCTACGGCGAGCCACCACAAGCGGTTCTAGTTGGAACGTCAATTGCCGGCCGGCTACTGCCTGAGTATTTTGCAGAAGCCGGACTCAAAGTAGCTAATCTGGGTATGGACGGTGCGGTGCCATTGACTGGTTTGGAAATCATTCATCTACGCACGCAAAATCCGCAGCTCATACTACTCGAGGATTCCATACTTGATCGCCTCCCAACCGCCAACGATCAGCAATTATTGTCTGCCGTGGACAGCACCACCTTTCAAATCGCACGCTTTATTCCGGTCATGCAACCCGACTACCGGCCATCTTCAGTTGCATACACGGCTCTGAAAAAATGGCGCGATCGGACTATCGCAGGAATTCCCGGCCGCGCCAACGATGCCCCACCTACCCCAACTGGTCAGCGTAATAACAGCAATCAATTGCGGCCGATCAAAGACCGACTGCAACCGCTTTTGGATGCCGGTTGCAAGGTTATCATTGTCCATATCCCAAACCGATATCTGCTCGATCAGTCACGCCCAACCGCTACCGGGAAATTGCTGGCTACTGAATTAAATGTGCCGCATCTTGACCTGGCTGCCATAATGGCCAAACAGGGTGACACCGTGCGCTACAGCGACGGCCTACATCTCGTAGCCCCTTCTGCTAAACTGGCATCGCGGAGGCTCACCGAATATTTACTGCAGCAGCAAGTTATAAATACCGAACAGGATAACTGAGAGGCTTCGAAACACCAAACACACCACCGATCGCCTCAGTCAACTTAACAGCCTTCGGTAAATCTTCAGCATTCCTTCTGCAGTCCGGCTGGGATGATAATCATACACGGCTTTGGCATGCTCGAAATCACCCATTTGCTTGGCTTGATCAAAGTCACCAAGAATCTCAGCAAGACAACTGGCCAGTTTTTCGATCTTTCCCGGTTTCACCAGATAGCCATTGCGACCGTCCACAATATAATCGCGCGCACCTGAATGCGGTGAGGCAATTGCCGGCAGTCCAATGACCCTCGCCTCTTTGAGCGCCATCGGTCCGGTGTCCGCCCTGGTTGGCAATACAAAGCACCAGCCCTGCGCGACAATTGCCATAGCCTCCTCGATTGGTAACCTTCCATGCCAAATCACATTGGGCGTTGATTGCTCCCGTAACTTGCGCCCGAATGCTGTGTCATAGCTGCCTAGTACATGCAACTTGTAGTTAGCCAGCAGTGGACTGGCAAATGCCCTGACTGCGTCCTGGATCCCTTTCCTGGGTTCGGCGCTGCCAGTGAAAATTGCGCATGGCTCAGCCTTTTGTGGCGACCATTCCTGGTTGAAAAAATTGAAATTCACCCCGTAATCAACAACACTGATGTCCGGCTGCTTTTTGAAAATGCGGATACGGGTCTTGTCCGCTGACCACCTGCTTTCACAAACTACTGCGTCAGCTTTATTGACCGAATAGATCTCGATCAACGCTTGCAGGTAGGTGCGCGCTGGCATCCGGTTACGCAGGACATATTCACTCAATAATCCCTGCACACTGACCAGACATTTATAACCAGACGTGCTTGCCGCAAATGCGCACACGTCTTCATTCCCCCATCCATGTACCAACTCAGGCTTGACTTCTGTCAGCACTTTGTTGATCTCGGCACGGTCCGCTCGGAATAATGTAGCAGCCCGCTTGGACGTTGCCGTCGGCAAAATATGAAATTGCTGATTCTGCCAGACAACATCCTGCCGTGCTTGTACCTTTTCCGACAAGGCGATCCAGTGAATCTCAAACTCCTGCTGATTACCGAATGATTCAGCTAACTGCGGCAACCAGGTGGCATAGTGACCTCGTGGCAATCCGAGATCAGCAAACTCCGGCAGGATATGCACCGGAAACTGGGCAATAATCGCAATCTTCATCAGCGACATCGAACCACAGGCTGTTGGAACTTGAAAGCCGCAATGCCATCTTCGTTTCTTCCATCCACCTGATTGTCTATTTTTGAATTATGCTTGACGTCAATTTTTGTAAACGATTCATTGTCACCAGCCAAACTCCAAGGCACCGCAATGTTACACCTGCATTTGTCCTAACTATTTCAAAGTTGAAACCCATTGCATGAATATTCGCTATCAATTCCGCAAAATTTTCGATGCTACGATGCGCGCATTACCTCGTGCAGTGCACACGGCCCTGTTAAAGAGCTACTCCAATATGCCCGACCTCGCACTCGCCAGCCGCTTTCGTTGCTACCCGCAGGTTTATTACAGCCCACTAATTGACCCGCATGAGATCGACCTGACTAAGCTTGGAGAGAAAAGGCAATTGCCCGGTATTCAAATTGATTGCGATCGCTACGTGCAATTATTTGATACCTTGGAACAGTGGGTTCCAGAGCTAACCTGGATGCCGCGCTCCGCCGATGGTGAGAAAGTCAAATGGCACGAAACATTTACTTCTTTGGATTCAGCCGCCCTTTACTGCATGCTACGCCACCTTAAACCCAAGCGCTTTATTGAGGTTGGCTGCGGATTCAGTTCAGGGGTTTCGTCCGAGGCATTACGCCGCAATGAAGCCGAGGGAGTCACGTGCGCCGCAACCTACATCGAACCATATCCCGGCCCACGGCTGGATGGCGTAAATCTCCACGGTGAATTCTTATGCAAGAAAATCGAAGAAGTGGAACTCGAGTACTTTAATGCGCTGGATGCAGGCGATGTGCTTTTCATAGACACCAGCCACGTAATCAAATGTCAAAATGATGTGTATTGGGAGTTGGTACATATCCTGCCCTCACTCAAACCCGGCGTGCATGTCCATATCCACGACATTTACACACCATACGAGCAGCCGTATGACTGGTTGCTCGGCCGCAATGATCCTGGCGCCGCCAACGAACAATATGCCGTGGAATGCCTGCTCAGTGGTGGTGATGATTATGCTATTACCTTGCCCTTACATTTAATCGGTCGTGAAGAACCGGATCTGGCCAGCCGCCTGGCACCCGGTTTCAATGATATCGGCCAGTCTCTGTGGCTGCTCAAGCACAGTCGCTGAGGCCAGTGTAATTCAGAACGCACACTAACCTCTGCATAGTTTTTATTACTGGAGCCTGGCTGTGGCTGCCTTGCTGCTAATAACTACGCAGAATAAACCATGAGCTGCTATCAGATGTCAACACCGCCGATGTCGAAGAGTTTCGAATCGGCAACTTTAAGCCGATTCCTGCTGCCAATCGGTCGACTGACTCTTGCAGTGCTATTATTTCTTCCTTACCCGATTGTACCGCAGCTGTTAAAAAGTCTGCAGTTGCGCGGGTTAATAGTAAAAAGGAACAGTGGTTAAATTTTGCGCCGGTTTGATCGGTCAGGTAATCGCTAGGCTGTGACCAGGTTGCCCAACCGTCAGTCGACTCAACAAACCGCACCCCAAAAACTCCTGTACCGGCTTTTGCAAAGTATAGCCGCCATACGCCTGAATTAATCTCAATTAGAAAATTTCCTTCCTGGCCACCACCGATACCTGCCCAGTCGCCTGTTTTACAAGGCATCCATGACCCGGTGATTGCCGGAGCAGATGCCATTTCTATATAATTACTGTTACCGTTTTTAAAGGTGATATAGTAGATGCCATCCTTCTTGATGATATGTCCGTCGATATAGGTCACGTACTCACTGCCAGAAGGTTCTGGAAACGCTGGACCAGTAAGTTGAATCGGCGTCTTCCACTCGGTCATTAAAGCGTTTGTGGGTGACACGCAATACAGTCGATGCCTTACATTAGTTGTGGCTACGGCGGCGCAGACATAGACTTGATCGGTATCAGGATCAACAAACCACTCCGGTGCCCAAACCCGTTTCACCCCGAAAGCTGCCGCAGACATATCCACATAGGTGACATGTTCCCAGTTACGCAAGTCCCGGCTCTTGATGACCGCAAACCGGTTTTCAGTCGCACCAAATGCATTGATTGTATAACACAACCAGTATCAGCCATCGCGATAAATCATCGAAGGGTCACGTGGATTCGATTCGCCGGGCTGCGGTTCCCAGACCAATCCATCATCAAGTGAAGTGAAGTTTACACCGTCAACGCTGGCAGCTATTCCGACTCCCTGCGGGCCGGTAGCTGAACCGACATCCATATACATGAAAGATGAGATAATAGTAGCGCTTTGCCATGTGCTGACAGCATCGGCTATCCCATAACCCTCGAGTGTAGTTGGTTGACTACCTCCATAGAGTGTATCCAAAACTTCTGCTCCTAAATCACTGCCCAAAAACGTTTCAGCGAAGGTCGAGATTTCCGGTCTACCGGTTATCAAATGCCAGGGTACAGATACCTCGTTACTGCTCAGCTGATAGAAACTGCTGTCTGTGTTACTGTCAATTTGCCCGACAGTCGCAGGTGTCCACTTCAACAAATCTTCAGATTCGAGTAACTCCACTTGATGAACTCCGGATGCTGCAGGCAATGTAATTGCATTACTTACCGCTGCTTGACCGGTACCGTCCGAGAGCCGCAAACGTAGATGTTTGGGCCGCTGGTCA
>CAZHRP010000048.1:0-14388 GCA_964535055.1 uncultured Chthoniobacteraceae bacterium | reverse complement strand
CAGGCTGCGTTCCGGGTTCCTCCGGTAGAGCTGACATTAAGCTCACCGGATCGGGCCTTGCTTGAAGAAGCCTTTGAGTGGGAAGCTGATGATACGGTTGAGCGGATTATCTATGTTTGTGTTCCGCACCGTGGCAGTGATTATGCCGATAATTTCTTGGGCAGGCTTGGCCGCTGGATCGCTCAGCCGCCGCAATCATTTGGTGATTTTTACCAGCGAGTGTCGTCTGATAACCCCGGGGTTTTTACCCAACCATATCAGGAACTTGGCGAAGGCAAGCTGGACAGCATCAGTGCTTTGTCGCCGCGCCAGCCAACTCTACAGATTCTGGCCGAGTTGCCCTATGCCAATGATATTGCTATTCATAGTATCATTGGCAACCGCGGCAAGCAGGGGCCGCTGGAGGAGTCCAGTGACGGCGTGGTGGAGTACTGGAGTAGCCATGTGGCAGGTGCCGACAGCGAACTGGTAGTGCCAGCAGACCATGGTGCTTTTCGCCATCCTGAGGCCATCGCAGAAATCAAACGGATTCTCAAGCAACGTTAAGCCAGCTGCAACTGCAGTCGATATACTATGTCCATTTGTGTCAGCAGTAATCCTAAATGCGTAAAAACATCGTCAAATTGCGAAGAATCTTATTATTGCTGTTGTCCAGTAGGTGATAGTGCTTGTTTCAATCGACTAGAAGGTTTAAGGAAGGTCTCTTGAATACACAAATACATGAGTTGGAAGGCCATCAAGTGGAGGTGGTAAACCGGATCGCCCAACTGCGATCTTTAATGCGGGCTGAGGGGGTTCAAGCTTACTTGGTGCCTTCGTCCGATGCTCATAACAACGAATACCTGCCGTCAGCCTGGAAGCGGAGGCAATTCATTTCCGGATTCACAGGCTCTGCAGGAGATGTCGTTATTGGAATGCAGGAGAGTGGCTTGTGGACAGATGGTCGATATTTTCTGCAAGCCGAGGAACAAATCAAAGGCAGTGGTATAGATCTTTATAAGCAGGGTCAGCCGGAAGTGCCGGTTATAGAAGATTGGATAGCGCACAAGCTTGCGGATGAGGGAACATTGGGAGTAGATCCTAAACTGCTATCCATCGAGACCGCCAAGCGTATCGAGCAGGCACTTGCCAGCCGCGGCGCTGAAATCAAATACATCGATCGCAACCTGGTAGATGAAATTTGGCTCGATCAGCCGGATTTGAATATCGCGCCACTTGAAGTGATGGCAGACGAGGTAGCTGGAAGTCCGGTGGCTGACAAGCTTGCGGCGGTGCGAAAGGTTTTGGCTGAGAAAAAATGCAGTGCGCATGTAATTAGCGCCCTCGACGAAATTGCGTGGCTATTTAATTTGCGTGGTAGCGATATTGCCTACAACAGGATCTTTATAGCCTACGCCGTAGTTACCGACCAGCAGGCTCATTTATTTACTGATTCTTCGAGGCTAACTGAGGCAATACAAACTCATTTGACCGGACAAGCTGAGCTTCACGCTTATGAAGATGTAGGTTCCTTTGTAAGGGTATTGGCAGAATCTGCTCACAAACTTTGGTTGGATCCCAAGAGTACTAATAAGTGGCTGCAATCACTGCTCGGTGAGGCAGCAAATTTTCATGAGGGAGACTCTCCTGTCAATGACCTGAAAGCAGTCAAGAACGAAACAGAGCTGGCTGGATTCCGCGACTCGCACTTGATAGACGGAGCTGCGATGGTGAAATTTTTGAAATGGCTCGAAGAAGCCTTGCCAAGGGGCGGCGTAAGTGAAGTTTCTGCGGCTAGTAAGCTGCTGGAGATCAGAGCAGAAGGAGAGGGTTTTATAGGGCCCTCGTTTCCTACTATCAGCAGCTACGCAGGGCACGGTGCGATCATCCATTATGAACCATCAGCGGAATCTGATAGCGAGTTAAAGCAGGATGGCCTTTATCTGATCGATTCGGGAGCGCATTATGACTCGGGAACTACTGATATCACCCGGACTCTGGCACTAGGCGAACCAACCTTAGAACAGCGTGAGATATTTACACAAGTTTTGCAAGGTCTCATCAGCTTGTCCCGTTTGAAATTTCCGAAAGGTTTCAGCGGTCAGCAGCTGGAGTTGGCGGCGCGGCGTCCATTGTGGGATAGCGGAAGAAATTTTAATCATGGCACCGGTCACGGTGTTGGTCACAGCCTGAATGTGCACGAGGGACCCGTCGGGTTTTCACCAAAAAACCGGGGGAAAGCGCTTGAGGTTGGCAACGTCTTACGACTGGAAAATATCATAATTGTGCGTCGGGATGAAGAACTCTCGGCATGTGGGCATGAAGAGTATTTCTATTTCGAGACTATCTGCTTTTGTCCTATTGATTTAAAATTAGTAGCCAAAGAATTACTGAGCGAAGATGAGGTTGCCTGGCTCAATGATTATCACAAAAAAGTCTATCAGCTATTGTCCGACAGGCTCGATCAGCCACACCGTGATTGGCTGCGCCACCAAACCAGGGAAATATAATAATTTTTATTCGCTACGCGCAACACGCCTGTATCGACTGCCCATAACGTCGAATCTCAGTCTGTGATTGGGCACTGCAATAGGATTTCTGTAAAGGAAGTCCGTCAAAACGCGAACATTTGGTAAATAAAAGCGAAAGAATGTTTTCGTTTGCAATGCTTCGATAGATTAATTTTTAGACATGAAAACGGAGTCACAATCCTACGAAAAGATTCCGGTAGTCATATACAAAAGTGCTGCTGATGCCAGCGAGCAGGTGGCACAGGAGATCATCCAGTTATTATTACGGCGTGCTGACGAAGGTCAGTCGGTAGTACTTGGACTGGCCACGGGGTCGACCCCGCTGTTGCTCTACAAGCGGTTAATTGCTGCTCATCGCGATGAAGGGCTGAGCTTTCGCAATGTCATTACTTTCAATCTGGACGAGTATTACGGTTTGGAGAGGGAACATCCGGAAAGTTACTGGCGTTTTATGCATGAGCAGTTGTTTGCTCATTTAGATGTGGCTGCTGAAAATATCCACGTACCTGATGGCATGGTACCCAGAGAGCAAGTCTTTGAGTATTGCCAGAATTTTGAAAATAAAATCGCTGCGGCAGGGGGGCTGGACATTCAGATCCTGGGCATTGGCAGGACCGGGCATATTGGGTTTAATGAACCGGGGTCGGCAGAAGATTCGCGGACCCGGATGGTTACGCTGGACCGGCTCACCCGCAAGGATGCAGCGCGTGATTTTCAGGGAGAAAGTGCCGTGCCGCGTAATGCCATCACCATGGGCATTGGCACGATTCTCGAGGCGCGTAGGATTTTCCTGATGGCCTGGGGTCAGGCTAAAGCTGGTATTGTCGCCAAAGCTGTGGAAGAGCCACCCACGGCGGCTATTCCAGCAAGCTTCCTGCAAGTGCATGAAGGAACTACTTTTTGCATCGATACTGCAGCGGCTGCCGCACTAACCCGCACCCAGCGACCATGGTTGGTCGGGCCGGTCAAGTGGAATCGTGCCCTGATTCGGCAGGCAGTAGTCTGGCTGGCCAGTAAGCGTGATAAACCCGTGTTGAAATTGCGGGATGCCGATTACAGCGAGCACGGGCTTTCAGAACTGTTGACCGATCATGGACCGGCCTACGACTTGAATATTGCTATTTTCAATGATCTGCAACGCAGTATCACCGGCTGGCCGGGAGGCAAACCGGATGCAGATGACACCTATCGCCCGGAGCGTGCTTTGCCCAGCAGTAAACGTGCCTTGGTGCTGAGCCCTGAGCCGTTGATAGCAGAAATGAGCATGGGTGCTACAATCAGGCGGCTGGTATCCCAGCATCACCAGGTAACACTCGCGCACATGTGCTCCGGTAATCTGGCGGTATCGGATCGAGATGCCCAGTACGCAGCAGAGTTTGCCAACTCGGTGATTGCCGAGAAGCAGGCCAAAGATGCCACTGGTGATTTGCGCATCCCGGTACTGCAGGAGTTGCGCGGTAAGTCACCGTTCGAGGATGACAGTCCGGAGGTGCGCAATTTTAAAGGATTATTGCGCAAAAGCGAAGCTACGACAACAGGCATGGCATTACAGCTTAGTGCCGGGCAAATCCGACATCTAGACCTGCCATTTTACGAACGAGGGCGCTACCGCCGGTTTGCACCTGCCGCAGAGGACTGTCAGTTGGTGGTTGACCTGCTGAGGGAAATTGCCCCCCATCAGATCTATGTCACCGGTCATCAGTCGGATCCCAGCTCGCTGGAAGCCGTCAGTTTTGAATTGTTTACCTTGGCAGTGCGCCAGGTAAGTAATGATGGCTGGTGGCAGGACTGCCGGGTGTGGCTGTACAGCCCCGCAGATACCTTGATGCCGTGCCATGAAACGAATATGAGCGTACCGGTCAGTCCTGACGAACTGCAAGAGAAGGTCATGGCAATCTATAATTACCACACGCAACGAAGTCAGACTCCGGGGCTGGAAAGTCAGGAAGCCTGGGAGATCGCTCGCAGTAATGGGCGCCAGGCGGCAATTGAAATGGATGCGTTGGGGCTGGCGGAGTATGAAGCCCTCGAACGATTTCAGCTCTGGTCTGAACAATACTGAAGTACCACTTCTTTGAGAGCTGACTTAGATTAATAATCATCCTGCCGTGAGTTCTTTAATTTCTTTACCCGAAAACCGTCGCCAACCGCCACTTGACCCCGGATTCGTATCACCGGCGTTATGGGAACATGCTTACCTGCGGCTTGCCAGCAGCAATGTTCATTCTGCTACCGCGATAATCGATATCCTGCGTCCCGACGGTTCCGGCAGGCGGCTCGAGATTCTCAGTCTCCCGGAGAATGCTGAATTTGCGCCTGTCAATTTTTTCCGAGTCGAACGCTTGATCAAATTTTTACTGTGGCAGACTGGTGGTTGTCGCATTCTGATAGATGGTCCACAAACCTGGGTGAGGGCGTTGGCTAAGATGTATGCAGTAGGTGGCGTGCGTGCTTTTGATAATGACATGATTGGTCATCAGGTTTACGGGCAGTCGCTACATTTTGAGTCGGCGGTGCTGGCTAATTCTCCTGCTCCATCATTATCCAGCCAGCCGCTCGGCGGGCATATTGCCGGCCATCGGATTGGTTTTGATCTTGGGGGTAGCGACCGTAAATGTGCTGCGGTAATCGATGGTCAAGTGGTATTTTCGACAGAAATCCCATGGGCGCCTTATTTTGAAGCGGATCCCACTTACCACATGGATGGTATTCGTGAGAGCATCGAACTGGCTGCTGCGCATTTACCGCAGGTTGATGCGATCGGTGGCAGTGCGGCGGGAATTTACATCGATAACGAGCCGCGCCTTGGATCGCTGTTTCGCGGGTTGTCACAGGCAGCAATGGAGCAGCAGATCCGACCGTTTTTTCGCACGCTCAGCAAGGCATGGAACTCGGTGCCGTGGCAGGTTGCGAATGATGGTGATGTGACGGCCCTGGCAGGGTCGATGATGGCGGGTGAAGGGGAGTACCTCGGAATTGCCATGGGTACCAGCATGGCCTGTGGTTATGTTGATCACGATAAGCGCATCACCAGTATGCTCAACGAACTGGCCTTTGTACCGGTCGATTTTCAGGATAGGGCTCCAGCAGACGAGTGGTCCGGTGACAGTGGTTGTGGTGTGCAGTACTTTTCTCAACAGGCGGTTGTCCGGCTAGCGCACTGCGCCGGTATCCCAGTGTCACCTGACCAACCCGCTGCTGAGACGCTCGAAGAGGTTCAAGAGTTGGCTGCCGAGGGTGATCCACGAGCGCGACGTATCTTTCTGACAATCGGTGTTTATCTGGCGCATGCGCTGGCACTGTTTGCGCAGCATTATCAACTCAAGCAAGTGTTACTACTTGGCCGGGTGATGAGTGGCTGTGGTGGGGAGTGGATCATGGAACAAACCCGCGAGACACTCGCGCAGGAATTTTCCGGGCTCGCGGAGCAAATCCAATTATCGGTGCCCGACGAGCAATTGCGACGCCACGGCCAGGCCATCGCTGCAGCCAGTCTGGCAGCATGTTGAATTTCCAAAACGAGTATTTATGAAAAGTAAAGATGTCCAGCCAGCCGCCAAGCAACTCAACCTGAGCAGTCAGCATGCTGACATTTACCTGCCGGGCGGCGGGGAATTGTTGGAACAACTCAGGCGCACCACGCATCTGGGAATTGGAGCCCACCAGGATGATCTTGAATTTATGGCAATGCATGGGATTCAGGAATGCCTGGGCCGTGATGACCTCTGGTTTGGCGGGATTACCTGTACCGACGGTGCCGGTAGTGCCCGCAAAGGCCCATTTGCTGAGTTCAGTGATGAGGAAATGCAGCAGATCAGGGTAAAGGAACAACGTGAAGCAGCCAGCATTGGTCAATATTCCTACATGGCCCAGTTGGCCCACAGCAGTGCGCAAATCAAAGACCCGAGGAATGCCGGTAGCCTGGTAGCAGACCTGCTCTGCTTGCTGCAAACTTCATCAGCCGAAGTTGTCTATACCCATAATCTGGCAGACAAACATGCCACTCACATTGCTGTCGCAGCAGCGGTCATCAAGGCGATTCGTAGTCTGTCAGCAGCAGATCGACCGTCCAAGCTGATTGGGTGTGAGGTTTGGCGCGACCTGGACTGGCTCGCCGACGACAAAAAGCTGGTTATGGATCTTGGTAACGATGTTGATTTCGCAGGGCAACTCAATGAGGTCTTTCAATCACAACTTACAGGCAAACGCTACGACCTTGCGGTCGAAGGCCGCCGCCGGGCTAATGCAACATTTCTGGCAAGCCATACCAATGATGAATTTCAACGGGTTTGCTTTGGCATGGATCTGACTCCTTTGATTGTTGAAGACGACTTATCGCCAGTCGAGTATACCTTGGGCATGATCCGTGATTTTGAGCAGGATGTGCTTCGTCAGCTCACGAGGTACTTCTGATTTACTCCTGGCGAGGTCTGTCATGCTGGATAATGACTGCCCGGCAATCGGCCTGATTCTATGGATTGCCACCTCCAGATAAGGTATGCTTCAACAATAGAGTTGCAGGCATTTCATTGTTGTCATAGCTGGGTGAAAAGATTGTGTTTAGTGCATAACCATTCGTTGTGTCAGGAGGCTTTCGAGACGGGCTCGTTCAGCTTCCAGATCAGCCTCTCGATTCACTTGAGTCAGTTGAGCGAAGCAGATACTTATTCGGGCACCGGGCTTAGGAATGGCAAAACCATCCCATGAGTTCAGCCGCCAGTAACTGCTGAATTCCACGTGAATTGGCATTATCTGGCAGTTGGTGCGTGTGGCCAACCGGACCAATCCGCTGCTCATACGATAGCGGGGGCCACGCGGTCCATCCGGGGTAATAGCGATATCCTTGCCATCCGATAATACTTTTTCCAACTCCAAGATGGCCCGACCACCACGCTTTGAACTGGAGCCCCTGACGGCATCCAGGCCAAACAGGCTAATAGAAGCTGCCAGGATAGCACCGTCGTCACTTGGACTGGTAAGCACAGAGCCCTGGCGATGCCGGCAGTACTTGCGGTAAGCAGTGGGGACTGCCAGCACCCGGTTATGCCAAAAGGTCCAGATAACCGGACCAGGTCCGTTATTTGGAGATGTTATTCCAGCCTCGTCACTCATCTGGTAGCGCCAGGTGGTTTGGCAAACAGCTATTATTGAGCGAATACCGAGTGCGGCCAGTCGATGGCGAATCCTGATCGGTTTGACAAGCGGATGCATGCGGCACGTTATTCCGGCTCAGATTGCCAGCGGTATGCCTGAGGAGCATCTATTCCTAACTGGTCGAGTATTCGCCAGACGACTGTATCCAGAATTTCTTCCACGCTTTCAGGTTTGCTGTAAAAACCTGGTGAGGCCGGCAACAATACGGCACCGGCTTCTATGACTTGTGCGGCATTCCGGACGTGAATCAGGTTCCACGGTGTTTCGCGCGGCACGATTATCAGCTTGCGACCTTCCTTCAGGAAAACGTCAGCAGCTCGCAGTATCAAGGTATCGCTAATCCCATTTGCAATCCTGCCCAGTGTCCCCATCGAGCACGGAATGATAACCATCGCATCCATTCGAGCTGAACCACTGGCAAACGGTACGTTCATGCTTTTATCGTTATACTCTTTTACTCCCGCAGGAATACTGAGGCCGCCCAACTCTTCGTTGACGACCTGGCGGGCATAGGCACTCATCACCAGATGTAACTCATGCTGATCAGGATCCAGATAATCCAATAATCGTTGTAAGTATGGCGAGCCGCTGGCGCCTGTCGCTGCGATAACAATTTTCATTTAGTACCTATCTTATGCTGCAGGGTGAAGTTTGCCATGAATAATATCAGGTCTTTAGTGATTGCCATAGCTACAGCTAATCTCATAGTGTATCAGTATTACTTAACTGCGGCAAATACGCCGCCGCACCCTACTATGGAATTTGACTGGCTGAATCCTTCATTTGCACTCAAAAATATCAGACCTTCTGAAATAGAAGAGTCCTTTGAGGATCCCTTCAGCCTCCGGTTGTTGCCAGATTCACCAACTACAACTAAACAGGCCCGCTATGTTTGTCTCGGTAAATCGTTGAAAGGCAGACCACTGCTCAGTGTCTTTTGGACCGATGGAAAATCATACCGGGTCATTGTTTCCCGGGAAATGACCGAAGAGGAACTATTATTTTACGAGCGCAAAAATGCAGAGACATTATTTTGATGGCGTCAGCGACTATGGGCAATGAGATCAAAAAACAAATAAGAAGCTGGGATGAAGTTCCTGAGTTTGAAAGTGTAACTGAAGAAGCCAAGTTCTGGCTTGAGACCTCGCTGGACTCAAGCCTGATGAATGACTCATTACACAAAGCCGACACTCGGGAGTCGACGACCATTACGCTGCGCTTCGACCCGCGAATGTTGGCCCGGATTAAACGCATAGCGCGTTCCCGATACCTGAACTACCAGAGTATGATCAAGCAGTGGCTCAGCGAACGCATAGAGGATGAGCAGGGGAGCTGATATCTGCGGCCAATAAAGTAAGCTTTAACACGGTGTAAAATCGATTATCTTATAATTATGACCAAGTTCTTCCCAGCCGCATTATTAGCTTTGTTATTAGCGTTCAGCCAGGTATTTGCAGACACTGTGGAGTTGACTGATGGCACCACGCTCAGCGGTAACATCATCAAAGAATCTGATGCTGATATTGTGATAGAGATTCAAGTCTCCGATGCGATTATTGATGCCCGCACGATCGAGCGCGCAGAAATCAGTAAGATCACTAAGACTCCAGCTGATAAAAAAGCCTGGAACAGTATCGCGAAACTGCAATTGCCGGCTACTGCAGCATCGGTAAAGGAGTACCTGCCGGCGGTCGAGAAATTGCAGCAGTTCCTGGATCAATTTCCGTCCAGTGAATTCGCGCCCCAAGTCAACACTCTGTTGACAGATTTTAAGGCTGAGATGGAACGCACCCGAAATGGCGATGTCAAGCTAAGTGGGGAGTGGGTGCCTGCGGAAGAGGTTGCTACTCGGGGGGATGAAATTGAAGCTCAGTTGCTGTTTCTTGAAATGCAGCAATTGGCGATAGCGGGCAACGTTAGCGCGGCATTGACCAGATACATGCAGATCGAAGACCAATTCGCGGGCCAACCTGCATACCCTGAAGCGGTTGAACTTGCTTTAGTATTGGCAAGGAGGCTGAATGCCCGTTTGCCGGGTTTGCTGGTACAAAACAAGAGTTACATGGAAGAGTTTGAAGCCGGATTAGCCAGATCGCCGGAACGCGAACAACCTCGGATTAAAGCTGCTTTTGAAGCAAAGCAGGAGTCTTATGAGACGTTGCTAGACAACATTCGCCGGAAACGTAGCGAGTTTCCACCGCTCATCAGGGAAAGTGAGCGTAGCCTCAAAGATGTCGAGCAGGCATTGAAGCAAGTATTGCGCAAGGTTCAGGGTGTTGATATTGAGGCGATGAAGCAATCGGTGGAACTGGTCAGGCAGGTTCCTCAAAAACTGGCTGACGGTGAGTACGAGGTTGCAGCAGATCTGCTTGAAGATGCCAAGGAACTTTGGAATAAAAATGAGCTTGTTGTGGTGTTAACACAAAGACTTAGCTCTGAACAAAAAGCAGCGGAAATAGCTGCCAAGGAGGCTGAAAAGCTTGCTGAAGAGCAAGCCAAAGAAGCTGCAGAGGCCAAAGCAAGAGCTGAAGAAGCCAAAGCACAGGCTGAAGCAGAAGCCAAAGCACAGGAAATTCAGACCCAACAAGCTCTAGCCAGCAAGTCCAAGCAAGCCGAAATGCCGGCAAATTCCGCTAGTGAAGAAAAACCTTTTTTCTCAACGATTCAGGGTGCTGCCCTAATTGCTGGGGGCATTGTAGTATTGATTGTGCTGGTGAGTGTACTTAAGAACCAGGCAGCCAAAAATAAACGCCGCGACATGCGCGAAGCATAATTATCTGGGATGCAGGTATTTTTTTCTTGCATTGGCGCAAGAAATCTCCGATTCTACGCGACCCGTAATAAGACGGGCTAGCTGAATCTTACTGCATTAAAACAACTGAATACCTGAGATATGTCATCCATTGAGACAATGACCGAGTTGCTGGAAGCCGGTGTGCATTTTGGCCATCAGACCAAGCGCTGGAATCCAAAGATGAAGCCTTTCATTTTTGAAAAGCGCAATGCCATCTACATCATCAATCTTGGTGAGACCGTTAAGCAATTGCACGAAGCCTGTGATTACCTTTCGAGTGTTGCCTCAAAAAAAGGTAAAGTCATTTTCGTTGGGTGCAAAAAGCAGGCACAGGAAGCAGTCAAAGAAGCCGCTGAAGCTTGCGGCCAGTATTATGTTAACCATCGATGGCTGGGAGGTACCCTGACCAATCTGGCAACCATTCGCAAGAGCGTAGCGCGTTTGAAATACATCGAAGACATCAAAACTTCTCCTGAGTATTCCAAAATGGGCAAGCAGGAGCTGGCAGCCTTGCGACGCGAGGGTGAAAAGCTCCACCGCAACCTCGCCGGTATTCGCGACATGGAAAAATTACCTGACGCGATGATTGTAATTGATACTGCCAGGGAAGCTATTGCAGTCAACGAAGCCCGGCGTCTGGGAATTCCTATTATCGCGATTGTCGACACCAATGCCGATCCGGATATAATTACCTATCCGATAGCTGGCAATGATGATGCCATCCGGGCGATTCGGATTATTTTGCAGAAACTGGTTGATGCGATTGTCAGTGGTGGTGACCGTAGCCAGCAAGCAGCTGAAGAAATGGCTGCGATTGCTGAATAGTACCTTGCCTAGCAGCACAAGTCCGGGTATACGTGCCAGCGCAAGGCCATAAGGTCTTCGTGATCAAAATTCTAAAACAACACTCCTACTAGTAACAATTATGGCAACAACTATAGACTCAAAAGATGTCAAGAAGCTCCGCGACAAAACCAATGCGGGTATGATGGATTGCAAACGTGCACTTGAAGAGGCCGACGGCAACCTCGAAGAAGCAGAGAGTATTTTACGCAAGAAGGGGATCTCGACAGCCGCTAAGAAAGCAGGCCGTGATGCCAAGGAAGGAGTCATTGCATCTTGCATAGAAAATCAAGGCAAGGCTGGCGTGCTGGTGGAGATAAATTGTGAGACAGACTTTGTTGCGAAAAACGATTCATTTAAAAATTTCAGCAACGAGATCGCAATCTTACTGGTCAAAGATCAAGCAGCAGACCTGGAACCGAAGCGAATCGATGCCGTTGCTGCACTGGGTGAAAACATTCTTATCAGCCGCCACACCAGGTTTGAGTTAAATGGCAACGGTTTAATAGCGAGTTATATCCACCTTGCAGGCAAAGTGGGAGTGCTTGTCGAAATCAATTGCAAGTCCGGTGATGTTGCCGGCTCTGATGCATTTAAGGAACTAGTGAAAGATATTACTCTGCATATTGCCGCAGCGCATCCGGCTTGTGTCTCACGCGCTGACGTAGACCCAAACATCGTAGCCAAAGAACGCGAGATTTATGCAGCGCAAGTCGAAGGCAAGCCAGCCAACATCATCGATAAGATTGTAGACGGTAAGCTGGACAAGTTTCTCGCCGGTATTTGTCTGCTGGAGCAGGCATTTGTCAAAGATCCAGATAAGTCGATCCAGGATTTATTGGATGAAAAGAAAAAAGAACTGGGTGATGAAATTACCATCAACCGTTTCACCCGTTATCAACTGGGGGAAGAAGTTAATTAGTTGCTAATTGCAGCAAATCGAAATTCGCTAACTTACAATAATCCGAGCGTCTCCGATAAAGCTATGGATGATGCCTAAGCTGGAGTGCAGCGACTTCAGTTATCAGCTGATGCTTGAGTTCTTGCTGCAAGTATCAGCATGATTGCGGTTAGCCCGGATAAATCACAAGCCATCTATCGTAGTGAGGCGCAGACCCCGATGTAGTCGGGACTGCGACCAGCGCGAGGCACTTGTCTACGGCGTTGGGCTTGGATTTCGCTATTCACAGTATGTACTCATACAGCTCACAGCGAAATCCTGCGCCCGCCTTGTATCCAAGCATCTCACGCTGCGTCTCGCTACGAAGTTTGTGATTGATCCGGGTTAATGCCGGTTCAACCTTGGCTGCATCGTCAGAAATTGGACGTATCGCAGTAAATACACTGGTAGCGGCATCTGGGGGACTCTGTGTGTGGCTATCTTTCATGAAGCCGGCTTCGACTTGGAAGCGCTGCGAGTACAAGCTATAGGAACCTTCAGTATTACCGTGGCAGCATTTGTCCTCTCGTTACTGGCATTTCTTATTATCAATGCCATTTTTAAGATCCGTGCGACCGAGCGAGAGCAGGATGATGGACTGGACTTTTCAGAGCACTCTGCAAATGCTTACCCTGATTTTCAGACTAACTCGCGGACATAAGTTCTTACTTTTTACCAACCGGCAGGATAATTTCCTGGCCGCTTGGTGACATTATGAACGTTTGGCGGGCGTGCTCATCGCCGGGCTCAATCAGAGCCTCAATAGCCCATGCTAGTGAAATGTATTTACCGGAGAAACTGTACGGGTGATCAGGTAATGTGAATCTGACGTTTTTAGTGCCGGAGCGTCCCGGAGATTTCCACGATTGTTCGTTGACGATCACAATGTCCTGGGTGCCTTTGCCTTCGGTGTAATATAGCAGTTTAATGTGCAGCATACCGGGTTCATCCTGGCATTGCCAGTTTACCGTGCATTCCAGGCTCATCGCTGGCAAACTGTAGCGTGCTGTGTCCGGTATAGAGATTTGGATGTTGTTCATAGGCCGGTAGCCATTGGTAAAATCCGCAGTTTGTGAGTATCAGAAATATCCGGCCAGCCAGGGACATCACCGATGATTTTTAATTCCCAAATAATTTTATTATTATCCAAATCCAGCGACGGAACTGACTCCGCTGGTATGAATCCCTGGCGCTGGCCGTGTTGCATACCTGCTCCCTGAGCAGCAGTGACTATGGCTTCCGAGTAAAATACATTCTTGTCAGTGTAGTTGCTGGTACCGCGTCTATAATTGGCCTCTTCACGACCTTCGAGAATAACTTGTAATTGCCTGATGCGAGAAGCATTGCCGCTGACCGTCCAGGTTACTGATAGTTGATCTCCGAGCCGGATCGCACCCGGGCTTACCATTAGCTCAACCTTGGGATTGGCAAGTTGCATGAGCGCCCGAATGAAATAGAAGATGATGCCGATGCCAATAACGACAAATGGTATCATGAATATGGTCAGCAACCATGGTTGAGAACCACTCTGCCATTCACTGAGCACGTGAAATACAAATACCGAAACAATGCCATTCCAAAATATAGCGACACCAAGCGAGCCAAAGACCTTGGTGATTCTGCCCTGACCGCCCTTTAAGGTGCGGCTGTCGCTTGTCGCTGCTGCCGGGTCGCTGAGGTTGAAGCCACCGGAGCGATCATCAGCACTGTTGGATTTACTGCGCAGTAAACCGATCAATAAACCTGCACCAATGACGCCAAAAACTACTGGGATAAAACTCAACAGATACAGAGGTTTAAATCCGGGAGAAAGTACAGCAGCTGTAGGATCTTCGGGTGAAACATAACAGACAGCTTGAGAGCCAGCCGGGTATTGATCGACAATGCGTTGCTTGCTGCTGCGTCCGCTGGATGACCCTCCCAGCAGATCGTAACGATCTGATTTGTATTCAGTCCCGTTAATTTGATAGCGATAAACGATGTCCACGGAATAGGTCGTGCCATCGCTGTCGCTGTGCCTTTCGACGCGACTGGAGATGATTTCACAGGGAATTTCCGGCCATGACTTTGAGGCCATCGCGTCAGTAATGGTAGGCACTGTCCACAGTGGGGTGGCAATAATCCCGACCAGCAGGAACACGGTGCCA
>CAZHRP010000047.1:0-14595 GCA_964535055.1 uncultured Chthoniobacteraceae bacterium | reverse complement strand
TGAATTGGCCCATGCCAGTGGCAGCCGCCGTCTGATCGCTGGACAAGTTGCTGATATAGAGGCAGAAGGCCAACCGTCTACTACTGCTGATGATCTGCGCTTTATTCACATGAATAAGACAGCAGCACTGTTAACCACCTCGATCAGATTAGGTGCGATGCATGCTGATGCTACCGAAGAAGGGCTGCAGACCCTGACTGAGTTTGGCGAAGCTCTCGGCTTAGCCTTTCAAGTCATTGATGATATTCTCGACTGCACCCAAACTACCGAAAAGCTGGGCAAAAGTGCCGGCAAGGATATCGCCGCCGGTAAAGCCACCTACCCGGCAGTATTCGGAATAGAAAAATCACGCGCAGAAGCTGCCTGCTTAACCAATCGTGCCCGCCAGGCATTGACTGCACTGGGAGATAATGCGGCGCGCTTAGGCGAGATTGCCGACTACCTGCTGGATCGAGACTACTGAGGCATCAGGTTACGTCGTCTATGCGCTAGCGAGTCCCGAAGTAGCCTGGAATACCGGGAATGCTAGTTTGCTCCCAACCCTCGGGGCTATTCCATGGAATGCTGCTCACATCTGAGCGACCCGGTGTCTGGTACGGACGTTCTTTTCCTACCCCTGCGCAGCCGATTGAAAATACCGTCACGGCAAGTACCAATACCAACATGATCGTCCTGCCCATATCTTTGATTAAAAAGATTAGCTGCCAGGCGGTACGATCACCCGATCACCCGGCTGAATAGTCGAACCGGCAGTCAATGAAGTAGGGATAACATCTGCGATCGAAGTCGTCGGCTCGACTGAAGTTACTTTAACCCGACCAACGTTGTTCGCACCACGCTTAACCAGAAATTCAGCGCTGCCCACCACTCCATTGCGGTCACCGATATCCAACACCACAAAGTTCCAGGCTGGATTATATGCTACCACCGTACCCTCTAAAGATTTCACCATGAGCCGCTCCTGCCGCTGGCGTTCAGCCTCGCGCAGTGAATTCGCGGCAGCCTGCTCGGCTTCCAGTTTGTTGACCAGTATTTTCTTTTCTTCTTCCGCAGCCTGCAGAGCCACTTTAATTTCTTCGATCTGAGCCTTAAATTCGTCGGCTGACACTGTTTCACCCTCTTCCGTAGTAATTGTGGCCTGTTGTTTATATTGTTCCAGCTCTGCTACCAATTGATTTTTTTGCTGAATTTCACTTTCCAGAGTACTGATCTTATTTTCGCTTTCTTGCAGACGTGTTCTCGTATCGCTGAGCTCGTCTTCGGTAGCTATCAGTTTTTCGGTTTCCAGCACCAACTGTTGCTCAACCGCCTCTTTCGCTTCCTTGGTATCTGCAAGTTCTACCTTAGTCCCGGCCAATTCGCCCTGAGTTTCAGTCAACTGTGTGGTGGTAGTATCAAGTTTTTGCTTATTCAGATAGCCAAAAACTCCAGCTCCTAAGAGCATTAACAAGGCAACAATACTTAATATATTACTCATAAATCAGGGGGATAATATCAAAATCCGTTTACCTATACTATTTTATTCACAATCGAAATCCACTTCAATAACCAAATGAAGAATTATTTATAATTGGAAAAATTGTCAAAAATAAAAATTCAAGGTTCGGTGGAATTATTAATCACAATTGAAGCTGCAGCAAGGCCAAAGGCAGCAGTAACGTGGCAAACCGCACCGAGGGAGCCGGCACAGTCCAGATTGGCACTGTACGGGCTGCCATTGGAATCTGATGCCAATGGTAGGCGTTCCCGTGAAAAAACTGCCGGTACACCGTAAATATTACCGCTACCGGAAGCCCAGCCGTAGCTGCGACGCAACTTCTTACGGGTCATACGCAACAAGTCGTCACTACCTGCCCTGCCCAGGTCGCTAATTTCCAGCAATGCGGGGTTGGTCAGTCCACCGGCACCACCGACCGTAATGGCGCGCTTATTCAGTTGCCTGCAGGTACCAAGAATGGCCGCCTTGACCGACATGCGGTCTGTTGCATCAACTACCCAATCGGCATTGCAAGCCAGCAATTCTCCAGCATTATCAGGAGTCAGAAAAAGCTCGATCCCATCAACCTGACAAGCAGGATTAATCTGCTTAATCCTATCTTCCATGGCTTGCACCTTTTGCTGGCCAATGGTGTGCTCGAGAGCATGGCACTGCCGGTTGATATTGCTGCAGCAGATATCATCCATATCGATCAAACAGAGATTTCCCACTCCAGAGCGGGCCAAAGCTTCCGCAGTCCACGAGCCTACCCCGCCAATTCCTACAATTATGACCTGCAACTTGCTCAGGGCGTCAACTGCTGCACGTCCATAAAGTCGCTCAACCCCTAAAAATCTTGCGCCAGGTTCACTTACTTTGGAGTCATTCATTTAATTGAAAGAATGTATTGAAATTTGCGGCTATCTGAGTGGCCAGTTGCTGCTCGGTAAGTCCCAGCAACTCTGCCATTAATTGATAATTTTTTACTATATTAGCCGGGTGATTGTGGTGCTGCCATGAGCCATGGCAAACCTCACGGCACTCTAATGGTCCCGGCATTTCGGGAGCATCGGTCTCTAGCAACAACCGCTCAAGAGGAATCTTGCGGATCACCTGCTGCAGTCGTTGCCGCCCGGGAGCAAATAACGTGGCATTACAGCTGAAGAAGCCGCCAAGCTGCACCAGGCGGTCCATCACTACTTTACTGCCGTTGAAACCATGAATCAAAAAAACCCGCCCGGGTACCGAGTGCGTGGCCAATAGTTTTAGCAAATCTGCCCAGGCCTTATGACAATGGATAGTAACTGGTCTGTCACAACGGCCTGCCAGCGCTAATTGCGCACTGCAAGCAGCCAGTTGTTGTTCCATTGATGCGGTACTCGTGCGATCCAGCCCGATCTCACCAATTCCACAGTCCTGTGATGAAATTAAAGCATCCAGTTTGTCCAGCCATTGGCTGCCAGTTTGCGCCAATTGCCATGGATGAACACCATAGCAAGGCCAGACTATTGGCTCGTCTTTGGCCAGTTTGGCTACTGCATCCCAGTCATGTTCGCCAGTAGCATTAACTACGCACCTTGATACCCCAAGGCTAACCAGCAACTTTCTGACTGCTGGCCACTCAGCTTGAACAGCCTCAAATTGCAAGTGGCAATGGGCATCATAATAGTCCATCAGAGATTGGCGGCTAGCCGCCTGATGGTAGAGGTCAGGCTGGCGATACCATTTTGCCTGGTCGGTGATAGAGTCTCGGTAATTTTTACCTGCTCGAGCAAGCTGGCCTGGAAAGCTGCCGCTTCCTGCAAATCGCTTCCATGGTAAAGATCAGCAACAAATCGGGCCAACCCCTGCACCAGAACCGAGTCTGAGCTTAATGCCAAAGCTAATTTCCCTTGCTGCTCGCGAGCCACTACCCACACCCTGGATTGACATCCCTGGACCAGGTTAGTTTCTACCTGCTCCTCATCCTTCGGAAACCCGACTGCGCATATATGGCCGGTAATCGCCATCAGTCGTTCCTGAGGATCAGGAATCAAGAGATAACGTTCGGCCATTTCCTGTTGCTTTTCTTCGATCATCACAGTTCAAACCTCGCATCCAGAACCCGGCACGCAAGCCAGTTTTGACAGTTGCATCTCATAACTTTCAGGGAAATAATAGATTAAGTTGCTTAATTCCAAGCAAAAACGTCAAATGGTTCGCGAGGATGAAAAACACTTCCTTGATAACCAATTTCTGCGCATCAGCCTATATACTATTGCTGTGGTGTGCGTGGCTTACGTCGTCGTCGTGACCACACGCCATATCATCAGTAATATCAATCACGAACACCAGTTTGCCTCGGCTCAAGAAGCATTGGCCGATGGCCAGGAAGATGAGGCGTACCAACTAGTCAGCAATGCTCTCGACTACTGCCCTGATTCGCTGCCTGCTCTAAAATTTGCAGCAGATCTGGCTGACCGGTTGGAATCACCCGATCGACTCAGGCTGCGCATGCAGGTAGCTGCCGCCAAACCGCAATCCAGCTACCAGCAAGTTAAGCTGGCCGATACGGCCCTGGACTTGGGTTCCATTCGTTTGGCAGCAGAAACACTCGATCAGATCCCGGCCGCCGCTCGCAACACTGCTGCATATCTGGCTACAGCCGCCAAGCTGGATTTTATTCAAGGCAACCAGAACGAAGCGGAAGAGTTACTCAAGCGTGCCGTAGTAGTCTCTGATGGCAGTCCTGAGTACCTTGTGCGTCTTGCTGAATTACAAGTGATGATGGGAGCCGGTGACGCAAGCCAAATAATCGCTGAGCTTGTCCAACTCCCGCAACTTGAGCCAAAAATACAGTTAAGGGTCTTGCGGGCTGGCGCTGAGAATCAGCGGGCAGATTCTTCTGCAAGGTTCGAATATGCGCAGCAGGCAATCACTTTAGATGTCGTCGAGTTTCGAGACTACTGCAACTACATCAGCCTGTGCAGTCACGCAAGAGCTGAGGCAGATCAGCTGGTAACGAATCTACTGGAGCGGATACAAAAACCTGAAATAATCCATCGTGTGGGATTATTTGCGCTGCAAATTGGGCATACCGGTGCGGTCAAGCAAGCTATTGATAACATGCGGCAACGGGGGCTTGAGTCACCCCACCTGCTGGCACTGGAAGCTGGTCTGCTAACCAAAGAGGCTAGCTGGCAGCAGTTGCTGGTACTGCTTTCCAGTACCGATTGGGAACAGCTTGATTATCTGCGCGGGGCTTATAACTCACTGGCCTTACGCAACTCGGGCGGCAGTGCTGCATGGAAATCATTTTGGAGTGAAGCTATTCGTGACGCAGCCAACTCATCCGGGTCGCTACAGCTACTTCTGGAAACTGTCAGTAATTGGCCGCGTTGGGAAGTTGAGACTATTGGTGCTTTGTGGCAATTTGTCGGCTCAGGCCGTAATGTTACCCAGGCTTTGGACGGGTTGTACAGCAGGTACAAGGATCTGCGGGATGCCGGTGGCATGTTAAGGGTTATCGATGAGCAGCTAATGCGTAACCCTAATGACCCACTATTGAAAAGTGAGTACGCAAGACTTAGTCTATTGCGGCGGATTCAGGTAGAGCGTGCCATCCAATTGGCTGCTGAGGCATTCCGAGAGTTGCCTGACTCCACATACACTAGGGTGACTCATGCATTTGCACAGTCGGCTGCAGGTGACCATCAGCAAGCGCTCAAAGAAATGTCCCGCCTAAACCCTGCCGCTCTGGAAGATTCCAAAGTGGCTGCATACATGGCAATTATTTTATCACGCTCAGAATTACTGACACCGGCTCAACAATTTGCTGAAATAGCCAGAAGCTCACCTCTCCTCGTGGAAGAAGAAAAGCTATTGCCATAGCAACAGCAACGATCAGCTGAAAGATTGCATTTTTTTAAGCACCTTCAATGCCTGGCCATCCTGAAGTGCTTGAGCTGCAAGCTCCAGACCATGCCCAATTTCCTCAGCCAGACCACACATGGTCAATGCTGCAGCAGTGTTAAGACGCACAATATCAGTTTGTTCGCTAGCCGCATCGCCACGCAAAATATTATGGATAATGGCGGCGCTGGCGGCGGCACTGTCACACTGGAGGCACTCGATTGGTGCCTGTCGCAAGCCCAGCGCCACGGGATCGATTGTATAGGCCAGGATAGTATCATCGGTGAGTGCAGCTACGGCTGTCGGGCCACATAGTGACACCTCATCCATCCCTTTTCCGGAGCCTGCATCTCCATGCACAGCCCAACCCCCACGGCGCCCCAATAGTCGGAATAATTCGGCATAAGCTTCCAGCAAGTCACGACTATAAATGCCACTCATTTGATAATCAGGCCGGGCAGGATTCAGCAGCGGGCCCAACAGATTAAACACCGATGACTGGCCACGCTCCGCCAGTAGCTTGCGGGCAGGCACTACTGCTTTAAAGGCCGGATGATAAGCAGGCGCAAACAGAAACACTGCTCCGCAGCTTGCAAGCGCCTCACCTGCCCGCTCCGGTGGCAGATTAATGGGAACTCCCAATTCTTCCAGAACATCGGCACCACCTGAACGGGAAGTCACACTACGG
Organism: uncultured Chthoniobacteraceae bacterium; assembly: GCA_964535055.1. Lineage (GTDB taxonomy): Bacteria > Verrucomicrobiota > Verrucomicrobiia > Chthoniobacterales > CAKUMP01 > CAYUDZ01. Next base: position 8,539 of record CAZHRP010000047.1, on the reverse strand, counting down.
TTGCCATGTTTGACAACCATTGCTCCACAAGCTGCGGCCACTAGCATCACGCTGGTCGAAATATTAAATAGACCCAAGTGGTCACCTCCGGTACCACACACGTCCAGCAGCGGGCCAGCATAGTCTTTGGCCTGAATACCGGGGTTTATGGCGTGAGCCAATAACCCCTTTGCCAGACCTGCTATCTCTGCCGGGGTTTCCCCTTTGCTGCGTAATGCTGCCAGCAAGTCAGCCTTGTCCTCTGCTGCTATACTCTCATCCAGCAACACTGCTACTAAGTCGGCAATCGACGCCGCATCCATTTCACGCCCTTCTTTCAGTCGTGCAGTAAGTTCTCGCATAATTAGGTTAGCCCCGACGAATTTGGGAGCCCTTGAAGAATATATGGAACCGGTAGACTTTTTTGTGGTGACTCACCACTTCCCCGGTTTCCAGGTTGATCTTTTTTGGTACTTCAATCTTATGGATATCGGCGGTCACCTGGTAACCACGCTCGGCAAATACATCAATCAACATGGCAACCGCACCACTCTCGTTAAAGAGTTTGTCTTCGGTATTAATATTTGCCCGACCCGACATCGCGTGCCTGATGACGATCGGCATCATCTTCATTTCTATAAATCCAGTAACCTCGGCAAATAAGTCCGTGTGCTCGATTTCGTAGCTGTCCAGACGCCTGACCAGATCCTGGCGTGCATGCTGGACAATCTCGGTCGATACCGGCAGGGAACGCAGTCGGTCAAAGGTCCGCGGATCCAGCTCCAACGAACTCTGATAGTGCAACTCCCGCACTATGTTCTGCTGCACAACCTCAAGCGTCTCCTGCGCATTAATAAAATGGAAATGGAAGATCTGCTTCAAAGAAACCAGCGCATCATATGTTCTTTCCTTAAATACCCGGTAACGATTGCGTGCCAGTTCCTCATTGAAATCGGTCGGCCGTTCCTCCAGCAATTCGCCAACCCTCGAGCGCTTTACCTCTTCATTATGCGCAATTACCTCTCGACCACGTTTCATTTGCCGGGACACACTTTCATTCTCGTCCACAAACAAGACCATGATATGAAAGATCGGTTGCTTGAAATGTACGGCTTGCGCACTGGCGGCAAATTCGCGGCGCAATGAGATCATCTGCTCATGCAATAACTTCAGGCATTCCACTTGTACCATGGTTCGCGGGAACCCATCCAGCACCGCACCATTCTGCAACTCATGCTCGAGTAATTTACGCAGTATGATATCCACTACTTCACGGTCACCTACCATCCCACCCCGGGATTTAATTGTTTCTGCCTCAGGGCTATTAAGCAATTGGCTGACGACGATCGGCGGCGCAGTTATGTCCCTAAGTTCCATGATGAACTTTGTATTGGTACCTTTACCCGCACCTGGCGCGCCACCCAATAAGATTAATTCTTTTGGAAAACGCAGGTTCTCACGACCGTAGTCTTCCTCCAATGCCGACCAGACGCTGTTGAAAATAATTTGTGCGTCCTTGACTTCGAGGTCAGCAGTATCCTGAGGTTTTGACGATTTCTGGGGCATCAGAGCTGCTAATCTTCCTCTAATCGACTCTCAAGGCAAGCACCGAAACCAGCCAAGCGTTCTATGACCCGTTCAACTGGCAACCCGATCACATTGCTCAGCAGACCGTCGATACCGGCAATAATTAGCTCGCGATACTCCTGCGCTGCATATCCGCCAGCCTTATCCAGCGGATTGATCAAGGTCAGGTAATCGCTGATGGCAGCAGCATCAAGATCCTTAAAGGTGACAGCACTGGCTTCGCAGAAGCTATCACTTCGACCATCTGCGGCACGCAACAAATAGACCGCAGTAAATACCGTATGGGTGCGTCCGGCCAGCCGCTTTAACATAGCTGTTGCTGCCTCCAGATCGGCGGGTTTGCCCAGTGCCTCACCATCAATGGCCACGACCGTATCCGCCCCTAGAGTTGTCAGCTGCGGAAACTGGGACGCAACTGCCTGTGCCTTGTTGCGGGCGTGGTGTGCGGCCAGCGCCTGTGGCACTAATCCCGGTACCGGTTGCTCATCGACATCACTCGGCCGGCAAATGAATTCGATGCCGTACTCACGTAATAGCTCACTGCGCCGCGGGGATGCAGAGGCTAAAACCAGTTGCACTTTATCCGTTACCATCGTTTACAATGGGGCTGCTTCCCTTAATGCTTCTTGCAAGCGCTCGATCTCACTGTCTGAAGTCAGCTTCTTGCCATCTTGCGAAGTTATATAAAAGCTATCCAACACACCACCTTTCTCAGTCGAAATCCGAGATAGCACGATATTGGCACCCGCCTTGGTAAAGCCCCCCAGGATGTCGTAGAGTAAGCCAAGCCGATCAGGCGTCTGGATATCGACGACCGTAAAGATCGGATGGGCATCATTGCTGATCGTAATGCGTGTCGGAAATTGGATTTCACGACTCAAGTGATAGCCGGTCTCGCGACGTTTTTGTTCGAGCATTTGCGCAAAGTCAAACTGGGGATCTTGCAGCGAATCCTTTAAAGCACTTTCAACGCAATTAATATCTGAAGCGTGGGTGACTGCCCGAAAGTCGGTATCGCATACCCTAAAAACGTCCAACACCAGGTTGTCGTCACGGGTATAAATATCAGCACTTAAAATATTGATCCCCGCAACTGCAAAGGCAGCTGCCATCCTTTCGAGTAACGCCTTGCGATCCCAGGTGCAGAATAACACCTCAGTATGACCGCTATCCTGGTGGGCAATCCAACGTGAGACAGGCAGCAGTGTCGCCAAGTGCTGGCCGCCTTGCAGCAACATCAGAAACTCTCTAAATAACAACAGGTGTTGGGTAATCTCCTCCGCTGAAAAGTTATTAAAATAAATCGCCGGCATGGAATCAAAGTGAGCATGCAATTCCTCATCGAATGAAGCATCCAACTGACGTGAGACTTCGACATGCATCTCGCTGCGCTGGGCCGTCTGATCTTCAAAATATCTTTGCCCTTCCTCCAGGAACCCCTTGGTGCTGCGATATAACCGCCAGACAAGACCCTCCTTCCAGTCGGACCAGGTCGCTTCGCCGGCAGTCCCCATGCCATCCGCATAGGTCAGCAGCATCAGGGCGTCGAGATAGCGACGGGCACGAATGATGGTCGCAAATTCCTCTATGGTTGCAGGGTCATCAAGGTTACGACGTTGAGCGCTGAGCGATAGCTGGGTGTGGTTATCGACCAGAATTATTAACTCCTTGCGCCGCTCCGAACTCAACTGCAGACGCTTGGCTACTTGCTGAGCAAAAATCGTACTCTCATCGGCATGGTGACGTGAGTCGGTTGCACGCCCCGTATCATGCAATAGGATGGCCAAATAGAGCACAAATGGATCCTGTAGCTTCTCGAACAGACGCCGGTAACCACTTAGCCTCTGGTCTTCGGAATCAATCAAACGATCTAGCATCTCTACTACCCGCAGAGTATGCTCATCTGCTGTATAACGATGATAGAACTCGTGCTGAACCAGGCAGTCGAGAGCTCCAAACTCTGGAATGTAGGCCCCCAGCACCTCCGTTTCGTGCATCAAGCGCAAGATCCGTCCAACCTCACCTTTTCTGGATAGCAAGGCTTGAAAAATTTCGCGTGCGGTCTTCGAGTACTGGAAAGTTCGGTCGATGATTCCTTTGCGACGACTGATAAATTGCTGCAACTGCGGGCTTAAGGTCAGGTTACGTTGCTGGGCGTACAAGAACACCCGCATGATCCGCATCGGGTCCTTTTCCAGAATCGTGCGGTCACCCCGGTAAATGCGTCCTTCGCGTACGACAAAACCGTCTAACTGCTCGGTTTCCTGCTGCCCGCCCCGTAAGATACCAAAAAACTTGCCACCGTATTCTTTTTCTTCGCGCAAGCTCAAAGCCAGCCGGTTGGCAACGGTATTGGTTATGCGATCAATATCCCGGGCATGCCGGTAATAATCCCGCATATACTCTTCACTCCTGCGAATAATGTTAGGTTGCGGATAGCGGAACTGGTTGGCGATCTGACCCTGATAATAGATGGTCAACTGATCTGTCGAACGACCGTGCTGAAAGTGTAGTTCGGTCCTGGTCCGAAGTAAAAAGTCATAAGCATTTTCCAGCTGGCTGCGCTCTTCATCGAGCAGTATGTGTTTTTCTACGAGTTGCTCGTAATCGCGCACTCCCTGTTTGAAGTAGGTAATCCAAATCAGATTCTGGTAATCACGCAAACCACCAACCCCATTTTTAATGTTGGGTTCCTGCAGGAATACTGTTCCGCCGTACTTGGCATGCCGATCACGCTGGTTCTTGACCCGCCATTCTATATATTTGGTCTCTTTGCCGACAATACATTTGCGCTGGAAAGCAGTGTAGAATTCTTCAAATAATGTTCCGTCGCCACAGATGCGACGCGCCTCCAGCAGTGAGGTCAGTGATAAATAGTCCTCACTGGCATGTTGAGCTGCCGACGACACCGTACGGGTCGAGTGGCCGACTTTGAATCCCATATCCCACAGCGAGTAGAGGATCTGCTCGATCATACCGCTGACCTCAGTAGCGACATTATTGCCGGAGTCATGCAAAAACATAATGTCGATATCACTGTAGGGATTTAACTCGCCACGTCCGTAACCACCTACTGCAGCCAGGCTAACCCTGAAGTTGTCAGCATGCTCAGAAAACCCGCAATTGACCCGTGCATGCTCGTAGATAGAACTCAGAAAGATGTCTATCAGATGGGCTCTACGCACGCAGTATTCGCGCCCTCCCGCCCCTTCAGAATGCAAGCCACGCAGGCGCTCCTCTTCACCAGAGTAAAAATGCAGGTAATCCTGCAGGCACTCCTGCAAGTTCCGGGCCTGTAATTGTCCCAGACTGCCTGCAGCACGCGCCCGTATGTTTTCTATGCTATCAGTAGTTATATACATGCAATAATCGGTTGTGTCGCACCGACCTGGTCAGCGCTGCCATAGCCCAGCTTCGCACTCGCGCTTAGGCTTGCAAGGCAAACCCCTCCGTTTTCAGCCGGAACCCTGAATGATGTAAGCAATTCGTACGATCAAAATTTGCGAAAATCTTCTTCTCAAATCAATCTCCGTTGGTATTATATGCACTGAGCTTGTATACTAAACACTCTAAATGAAAAATCTGCTGGGAAAATTGCCTTTACTACCGGTTCTGATAGCTGTGCTGATTGCGGCTGGTTGTGGCCCTATCTTACGCAACAAATCGTTCAACGAGGCCAAGGAATACTTTGTTTCCACCCCGCTGGAAGAACATACTTCTGACCAGGGCGCAAAAGCCAGTTGGCACTTAATCAAAGACCCCGAGGCAGCAGCACCATTGCTGCTCGATAAGTTGCAAGATGAGGATCCAGTAAACCGCGGCATCGGAATTATTCTGCTGCAAGCAACCAATGGCCAAATATATCGTGAACAATTACTGGAAGCGCTGGAGTCGTACGATTGGAGTACCGCACCGGGAAACCTTAATTCCTACATTGAAATGGTCAGTGATGACATCAAAGCAGGCCGTAAAGGCCCGGCAGAATCTTAATTAATCTCAATCCTCGAAAGTACATTTAGCCATGCTCTCATTTTCACTTATCTTCCTCGCAGTCGTTGTTGGTGTCCTCATTCTGACAGCAATGTGGGCTATCGGTTCTTATAATGGCCTGGTCTCCTTGCGCAATCGCTTCAAAAATGCTTTTGCCCAGATTGATGTCCAACTCAAACGACGGCATGACCTGATACCGAACCTGGTCGAAACAGCCAAGGCTTACATGAAACACGAAAGTGGTACTCTTGAAGCTGTTATCCAAGCCCGTAACAGCGCCGTCAGCGCCCGCGAGTCGGCAGCCGGCAATCCGGGTGACCCGGCTGCCATGCAACAACTGCAAGGGGCAGAGGGTGCACTAGCCGGTACCCTCGGCAGGCTGTTCGCACTGTCCGAAAATTATCCGGACCTCAAAGCTAATCAAAACATGATGCAATTGACCGAAGAGTTGACAACAACTGAGAATAAGGTCGCCTTTAGCCGTCAGGCTTACAATGATGCGGTCATGCATTATAATACCAAGCGCGAATCATTTCCGACCAACGTGATCGCGGGTGCTTTTAAGTTTGATGCCGCCGAGTTATTTGAGATCACCGAAGAGTCGCAGCGCGAAGTTCCCAAGGTTGAATTTTGATCAAGCTTTAATTAGCTGCGGCTAGAATGGACTTTTTTGCCAGCCAGGAACGCGCGCGCAAGAAAACCAAGCTGCTGGTTCTCTATTTTGCCCTGGCGGTGATTGGGATTATCGGCGCGGTTTACTTTTTACTATTTTTTCTCGGGTTCCACACGTTTGGAAACGAGCATACTTCAGCCGCGGGGCTGGCGGCTGCCGGCAGCCTCTGGCAACCACAAATGCTGGCTGGTGTTGCCGCCGGGGTAAGCATGCTGGTCGGTATCGGCTCAGGGGTTAAAACCATGCAGTTATCCAGCGGGGGCGGGGTCGTCGCACGTGACCTGGGTGGACGCCTGTTGGATCCAGCAACTACCGATCTGGCTGAAAAAAAACTATTGAACGTGGTCGAAGAGATGGCTTTAGCTTCCGGTACACCAGTTCCAGAGGTTTACCTTATGGACAACGAACAGGGCATCAACGCCTTCGCGGCAGGCAAGTCTCCTGCGGATGCCGCAATTGGCGTCACTCGCGGCTGTATCGAAACCCTTAGCCGCGAAGAGTTGCAAGGAGTAATAGCCCACGAGTTTTCCCATATTCTCAATGGCGACATGCGTTTAAGTACCCGGCTGATTGGCTTGTTGCAAGGAATACTGCTGCTGGCAATTCTCGGCCAGATCCTGCTGCGGGCAACGGTCTGGACTGGTGGCGGATCGCGCGACAGCAAAGGTGGCGGTGCACTACCCCTCCTGCTACTCGGCCTTGGCTTGCTGGTCATCGGATATATCGGCGTATTTTTTGGTAAATTAATCAAAGCGGCTGTATCCAGACAGCGTGAGTTTCTAGCGGACGCTTCAGCGGTACAATTTACCCGCAACCCGGATGGAATCGGGGACGCCTTGAAGAAAATTGGTGGAGCACAGTATGGCTCACGTATCGCCTCACCACGGGCGGAAGAGGCCAGCCATTTATTTTTTGCTGACGGCATGCGTGCTTCCTTCCTCTCGTTGCTCGCAACCCACCCGCCATTGCCACAGCGAATCAAAGCCATTGATCCACAATGGGATGGCGAGTATTTAAGCACTCGACGTCAAAGCAAATCCGCCGACCGTACCGGGCAAGTCGGTCAAACCGCAGGTTCTCCACCGCCACTGCCGTTTCCATTTCCTGCAGTCGGAGGTGGCCATGACGCTATCCCGCCATTTGGACAAGCGGGTATCCTGGGAGCTGCTACCGGTGCTGTCATTTTGGCGGAAGCTACCGGAATGCGCGATGATTTACTGGCTGCCATTGACGTCCATGAAGCGCCTAACGCCATCGCAATGATCTACACCTTGCTATTGAGTGCTGATGCCAGTCTGCGTGCCCGGCAACTGGAATACTTGATGCAACACGCACAACCCGCAGTAACTGCAGCCATGCCAATTGCCGGTAAAACTTTTCAACAGCTCGATCAGGAACGCAAGCTGCCGCTGGTTGATTTGTGTATTCCTGCGCTACGGCAGCTCTCAAGTACACAATACGAACAATTCCGCAGTAATCTTGATTACCTTATCAATTCCGACCAGCAGATTGATCTGTTTGAGTTCTGCCTCAAAGCGATCCTCCAGCGCAGCCTCGATTCTTTTCATCGGGACACTAAATCAAAGGCTCCGCACATCCGTCGTGCTCAGCAGGCAGGCAAAGAGATTCAAGTCTTGTTGTCAGCACTGACTCACCTGAGCGGCTCGGCTGAACCACAAGCAACTTTTGATTCCGCGACTAAAATGATCAATGCGACCGGCATTAATTGGCAGCTATTGCCACTTGACCAGTGCGGTATCAGCGAAATCGACCAAGCCCTGCAATCACTGGCGGGCGCGGTCCCCATGGTAAAGAAAAACTTACTCTACGCATGCGCCCAACTGGTCATGGAAGACCAGCACGTGACACGCTCCGAACTACGTCTGTTGCGGGCTATTGCTGAACTGCTGGAAGTGCCAATCCCACCATTTGTAAAAACTTCCGGCTAATAAACTCCCAAAAGTCTTGTCCACAATACTTGTAATAATCGCCCTTGTCAGGTGTCACAGTGCGCCCGTAGCAACAACCATTTACTGCTTCTATTCGCAACTTGGAGTTGCTGGTTCTCAAGGTTCGTTTCGCAGCAAGAAAATCAGACTTCATTTTTTTGATCTGGCTGGAATTGCCCCAGTTAGGCCCGGATTTTATTGACACGATGTAGCGGATTTTATCCCGGTCAAATTCAAGATCAATGCCTGGAATCCCTGACTTCCACCCGGCGCTTGTGATTTTACTTACATAAATTGCCAGTTGTTCTAGCCCGAATAAATCACAATCCATCTGCTGCGACTGGCGGGAGGCACTTGTCTA
>CAZHRP010000046.1:10659-14601 GCA_964535055.1 uncultured Chthoniobacteraceae bacterium | reverse complement strand
AACAAGGAAGTTGCAAGGACGATGATTGCGCCGGCCGGTAAGCCGGTAGCCAGGGCACTGACTGCCGATCCAAGCCACCCGGAGAGGCCGCCGATTAGAGCCGCTACCGGTAGCATTATGGCCAGGTTTTCGGTCCAGAAGCGAGCTGCAGCAGCCGGAGTGATGAGGAAGGCGATGATCAGGATCAACCCCACCGACTGCAGTCCGGCAACCGTGACAATAGCAACCAGCATCAGCAGTAGCACATCGAGCAGTCCGGTCGGCCAGCCCATTGAACTGGCATACCCTGAATCGAAGCAGAGTAAACGGAACTCTTTAAATAGCGCAAATCCCATCACGACAGAGATAATGGTTACAACCATCAGGAGCAGAAAATCACTGGCTACCATCGAGGCTGCTTTGCCATAAATGAATGACTCGAGTCCGGCAGCACTGCCGAGTGGTGATTCCTGGACGAATGCCAGCAGTGCGACCCCGGCACCAAAAAACACGCTTAATACAATGCCCATGGCGGCATCGTCCTTAATCCTGGTCTGATGAGTAATGAATAGCATCACCAGAAAACCGACCACACCGGTGATGGCTGCACCGCCCAGCAGGAACTGCAATTCCTTGCCCGTCCCACCGAGTGCGACGCTGACCAGAAAAGCAAGCGCTACTCCAGGCAGGCAAGCATGCGAAAGTGCGTCGCCCATTAGTGAGCGCTTGCGTAGCAGCAGATAACTGCCGATCAGGCCACAGGCGATGCCGAGCAGGGTGGTTCCCAGGACGACCGTCCGGGTGTTATAATCTGCCAGACTGGCTATCTGCCACAGCTCTTGCAAAAACCCTTCGCCGGATTTAGTAGCTGAAATCGGGGCTGTCGCTAGACTCATGGCTTAAATCGCATTGCGTACTGCTTCGGCAGCATTAGCCAGGGCGGTCAGCTTGCCGCCATAAGTTCGTTTTAAATTGTGCTGGGTAAAAACTGTTGCCGTCGGACCGCTTTCTACGATGCGCATATTCAATAGCACTAGATGATCGAAGTACTCGGGTACTGTTGCCAGATCATGATGGACCACTATGCAGGTACAGCCTTTGGCCTTGAGTTCGCCAAGCAGTTCGATGATGGCGCGCTCGGTGGCGGCATCAACGGCGGCGAATGGCTCATCCATAAAATACAGCTTGGCATCCTGGGCCAGTGCCCTGGCCAGAAAGACCCTTTGCTGTTGACCGCCGGAAAGATGGCTGATCTGACGTTTTGCAAGGTCGGCCAGGCCAACTTTTTCGAGCGCATGCATGGCGCGCGCTTTGCACCTGCGATTGACCGGACGAAACCAGCCGAGCATGCCGTAGGTGCCCATGGTCACTACGTCCAGGGCACTGACGGGAAAATCCCAATCCACTGATTCACGCTGGGGCACATAACCAACCAGTCGGCGTTGCTGCGAATAAGGTTTGCCGTAGATGCGGACCGCTCCGGAACTTTTTGGGATCAGGTCCAGGCAGGCTTTGATCAAAGTGCTTTTGCCGGCACCATTGGGGCCGACGATACCAACCAGCAGGCCTTGTGGAATTTCCAGATCGATGTCCCAGATCACCGGCTTATTGTGGTAAGCTACAGTCAAATCATGGATTGATAGTGGTGATGCCGGCGAGTGCTCGGAAGGCAACTTCTGGCGGCCAGTTTCAAAGGCCGCCAGTGGCCTGTCCCCTGTTCCTGCTTTTAAGGCATCCGGCATAGTCAGGATTGTTCTGGTGCTGCAGCGAGTTGGTCGTTCATACCGCGGGCCGGGGCAGTACCGCCTAGGGCGCGGGTAATAGTGGTAAGGTTATGGTCGATCATGCCGATGTAAGTTCCCTCGTAGCTGCTTGTCGGGCCCATTGCATCAGAGAATAATTCGCCGCCGATCTTCACTTGATGACCTCTGGCCCTGGCACCCTCTACCAGTGCCTTCACGTTCTTGTCGGCGACCGAAGTTTCCACAAAGACTGCCGGAATGTTATTGGCTACCAGGTAATCAATTAAATCTTCAATGTCTTTGACACCGGCTTCGCTCTCGGTGCTGATTCCCTGGATGCCGCGCACCTCCAAGCCATAAGCCCGTCCGAGATAGTTAAACGCATCATGGGCGGTGACCAGGACGCGCTGTTGTGGCGGGATCGAAGCGATGGCCTGCCTGGCATATTCATCAAGCTGATCCAATTGGGCCAGGTATTCGGTGGCCTGTTCCTGGTAATAGGCGGCATTTTCCGGATCGTAATCAGCCAAAGCTTTGGTCACCACATCTACCGCCCTGATCCAGCCTTGGACGTCCATCCAGACATGCGGGTCATAATGGTTGTCGGTATCGCTAATCACGTAATCACCCTGCTCCAGAATAGTTTCGGTCACCGCGTGGACAGGTTTACCGCTGCGTGCGATCTGTACCAGCACATCGCCCATTTTGCCCTCCAGCATCAGACCGTTATAAAAAATCAAATCTGCGTCACTCAAGGTGACCACATCATTGCGAGTCGGCTTATACAGGTGCGGATCTACCCCGGCACCAATAATGCCGGAAACTTCCGCTTTGTCGCCAGCGATATTCCTCACAATGTCAGTAATCATACCAATAGTGACCGCCACCTGAATGCGGGAGTCGCCCGAGGAAACTGCCGTTGGCCGCTCACAGGAAACAATAGCCAACAGCAGGAGCGCACCGCCGAAGGTTTTCAAAACATTCAAGAATCGCATGAAATTGATTAGTAAATTAAAATTACAAGGTTAGTCAATTATTTTATTTGAACAATCAAATATTATTCTTGCCAAAAGCAAAATAATTCTGTTAATTAGCATAAAATTATGCCGAGTGATACTGTTGAGAATTATCTGAAGGCACTGTACCTGTTGGGCGAACAGGCTGGCGGGGCGGTAGCTTTGAGTGAACTGGCACGGGAGCTGGAAGTAACACCGGGCACGGTTACTGTAATGGTCCAGCGGATGGACGAGGGTGATGGTTTGGTGGATTACCGCAAGCGCGAGGGCGCGACCTTGACAGCCGCCGGTCGTCGGGAAGCCTTGAAGGTATTACGGCGACACCGTTTAGTGGAATTATTTTTGGTGGAGATAGTGGGTTTAAGCTGGGAGCAGGTGCATGCGGAGGCGGAGACGTTGGAGCATGCGATGTCGGAGCTGGTGATCGAACGGATAGCCGAGTTATTGGGTCACCCTGAATACGACCCGCATGGTACGCCAATTCCCGATGCCAATGGTGGGATGCCGGCTACGGTACGCATGCCACTTTGTGAAGCAGCTGCTGGTAACTATATGGTTGTTGATTTTACTGACAATGGAACTGAGTTCCGTGAATTTTGCGAGCGTCGTCAGCTTGGACATGGAGCCCGGCTGGAAGTGGTATCGAGGGACTCGGAGGCGGATGTTGTCAAGGTTGTCAGTAATGATGTGGAAGATAAGCAGCAATTGGCATTGGGCGGAGCGGTCGCGGCGAAAATTTTAGTCCGGCAGTTGCCAAGTGATGCAGATAACGCAAATTAGGGCATGGCGATAAAGAATGACTCACCACCGGCGCAATTAGCGCCAGAAGACCTGGCTGAACTGGAGCAGGCGCGCTGGCTACTGGAAAACCCTGGCCTGGCAGCGCGGCTCAGTGACCTGTTGGGCAAGCCTATTGAAAGTGGATTGAAACGCCTGCCTGCTGACTGGCATGGCAAAATTGGTGAGATCACCCACTCTGCTTTAGGTAAAGCGCTGGATGTGGCTGTTTATTCGCTGGGTAAAGGAGAGAAAGAACTTAAGCCGGCACGGGGAATGCATAATGCGCTGGCTGCAGCCTCGGGGGCGATTGGTGGCGCCTTTGGGCTGGTCTCGGTGGCGGTCGAGTTGCCGGTATCGACGGCGCTCATCATGCGTGGGGTGGCGCGCATCGCACGAGAAGAGGGTGAAGATCTGCAGCGTCTCGA
>CAZHRP010000046.1:0-10649 GCA_964535055.1 uncultured Chthoniobacteraceae bacterium | reverse complement strand
TCTAAGCGTGTTGGCGCTCGGGAGTAACTCGTCGCGCGACGATGCTGCCGATGCCGGTTACTGGGCGGTGCGTGGGATTCTGGCCAAGTCGGTATCAGATGCCGCATCATTTCTGGCACGCAAAGGGGTCGCTGCAGGGGGAGCGCCACCGCTGGTAAAGTTAATTACAACCATAGCCGCACGATTTCAGGTACGGGTGACCCAACAGATCGCAGCGAAGGCGGTGCCGGTGGTCGGTGCGGTAGCCGGGGGCGCGATTAACCTCGCCTTTGCCGATCATTTCCAGAATATGGCTAAGGCACATTTCACCATCCGTCGGCTCGAGCGCAAGTATGGTGAGGAACTGGTGCGCGCAAGCTACGAGCAAAGTGCTGAGAGCTGAGCCAGCTTGTGCTTAAGTCGTTCGAGGTGGGCATGCGCAGTAGTTCGTGAGCCACTAGCACGTTCGATCAGGGATGCAGGAGTATAGCGTTGTCCATGGCGGTGAATATTTTCACGTAACCAGCTGCACAAATGGGAATAATCTGCGGCAGCCAGCTGCTGATCCAATCCGGGCAGCGATTCACGCGCGGCAGAAAATAGTTGGGCGGCATTCAGGTTACCCAGGGTGTAGGTCGGGAAGTACCCGAATGAGCCGTGACTCCAATGGACGTCCTGCAGGCAGCCATGGGCATCATCGGGTACATCGAGCTCGAACATTTCCTTGAATGTAGTGTTCCAGAGATCCGGTATTTCTGCCACTGGCAAATGGTCATTAATGATTGCTGATTCTATTTTGAATCGCAGAATGATGTGCAGGTCATAAGTCAGCTCATCAGCATCGACGCGGATGAACGAACGCTGGCAGCGGTTGACATGGAGGGTTAAATCTTCGGCAGTAGTGCTGGCCAGTTGCGGGAAGTATGAGGCTGCCCGGGGCAGCCATTGTTGCCAGAATTCGCGGCTGCGACCGATGTGGTTTTCCCATAACCGGGACTGGGATTCGTGCACCCCTAAGCTTGACGATGAGCCAACTGGAGTACCATGGTGCTGCGCGTCAAGACCTTGCTCGTATAATCCGTGACCGGTCTCATGCAAGACGCAATAGAGGGAATTGGTGAAGTCGGCAGCATCATAGCGGGTGGTCAAGCGGATATCATTAGGGCCCAATGTCGTGCAGAAAGGATGGGCGGTGGTATCAATCCTGCCGCGGGTAACATCAAACCCGAAGGCGATAGCGACCTCGCGATTAAATGCTTTCTGGTTGGCATTGAAATACGGACCGTCAGGCAGCGACTGCGGGAGTTGACTGGAAATTTGTTCACCCAGCAAAGCAAGTTCGGTCAGTTGTGGGGCAAGCGTGTCAAAAAGAATTGTGATGTCGGCAGTTTTAGCACCCGGCTCGTATTCATCGAGCAGCGAATCATAGGGCTTGTCCTCGTAGCCAACATGCTCTGCTACTTCCCGTACCAACGTGATCACCCTTTCCAGATGGGGTGCAAATTGTTGAAACTCGGAAGCGGCCCGGGCCTTAACCCAGGCTTGCTGGCTAAGGCTACACTCGCGTGCCAACTCTTCGACCAGCCGCTGCGGGAGTTTGCGGGCACGATCGTAGCTGCGGCGCCACTCCCGCAGATTGCCGGCTTCCAGGCTAGCGGGTTGCGGCTGCTGGTCTTCACAAGCGCAGAGCCAGTCACCGACCTGGCTATCGATCCAGCGGCTATGCGAGAGCGCGCTCAGGTGGGAGATTTGACCTGCCCGATAATCATCGGCACGCTCCGGTAGGTGGGTTTCCTGATCCCAACCGAGAATGCTGGAGCAGGAGTGCAATAGTGAAACCTCGCGGCTTCTGGCGACTAGTGACTGGTAAGCATCAGATGATTGCATAGGCTCAAGCAGAACACGGAATTGCCATTGCATCCAGAATTTTGAGTCATAAAGCGAAAGTTGCCTACTGTTGCTGAATCAGTTAGTCACATCATTGTGTCTATTCAATCGCTACTATGTCATCGCTACACTTGGCCGTTGGTAATTCTGTTGGTCGGTCTGCTGGTGCGGATTTGGGCCCTGGATTTACGGCCTGCTCACTTTGACGAAGGCGTTAACGGTTGGTTTGTCGACCAGATGGCGGAGACCGGTTACTACGACTACAATCCGGAGAATTACCACGGGCCGTTGCATTTTTATGCCTTGTACGCAAGTAGTGCTCTGGGCGGGCGCAACCTCTGGGCTTTAAGGCTACCGACAGTACTGGTAGGCCTGCTGACTCTCTTGGCATTGATTGGCTTGCAGCGATTTTTGCCCCGCAATGCCTGTCTGCTAGCCGCAGCGTTGGCAGCACTTTCACCGGTGTTTACCTTTTATAACCGTTATGCGATCCATGAATCATGGATGGCGCTATTCCTGGTGACTTTGAGTTATGGAATACTGGGTCTGCTGTATCGAAATTCGCGCAAAGACTTATGGGTCACTCTGCTGTCGTTAGCCGGTTTGATATTAACCAAGGAAACTTACATCATTCATCTGGTAGTTGGTGGGATTGCTTATGGCTGCCTGTTGTTGCTGGAAGGGTTTTCACCCAGTACCGATGATTCGGGGGTCGCTCCCGACCGCAACTGGAGTGGTCGTGATCTGGTCCCGGCTATCCTGGCTGCAGCGGGGCTGGTGGTATTTTTTTATTCCGGGGCGTTACTGAACTGGCCGGCGGTAAGCGGGCTGGTCGAATGCTTTGCCAGCTGGTTTGAAACCGGTACTGACGGCAATGGCCACGATAAACCAATTCCTTACTGGCTTGAATTGCTGGTGCGTTATGAGTGGGCCGGACTTATCGGTTTGCTATCAATACCATTGCTGATATTGCCGACCAGCAGGGCCGCCCGTCTGATCGGAATCTATGCCTTTGGTACGGTGCTGGCATTTTCGCTGATCCCTTACAAGACTCCCTGGTGCCTGCTGTCTATGATGCCCCATTTGCTGCTGCTGTGCGGGCTTTACCTGCATGATCTGGTAGGGGTCTGGCGGCAGCGGTCACTTGCGATAGTCATGATAGTGATACTGGCAGGGCATTCGACCTGGCAGTCGGTTCGTGTGAACTTCATTGAGTTTACCAATCCCGGGCACAAGTACGTTTATGTGCAGACTTACGAGGGCATCAGAAAGCTGCCCGGACCTTTGCTGGAACTAGCCGGGCGCGATCCCGCTGCCCGCCACATGCGCGGGGAAATCATTCTTGATAGTTACTATCCATTGCCATGGCTACTGGGTGATTTTAGCGGATTAGCCTATCGCTCAAGGATTGCATCGGCTAATCTAAAGGACGCCGCTTTCGTAGTTGTCCAAGTCAGTGATATACCACGGTTAGAAAAGATGCTGCAATTTGAAGCCTTTGTGGAGGACTTCAAATTGCGCGAAGCCCAGGCTGACTGCCGTGTTTATTTTCGTCGCGACCGATTTGAGGAACTATTCACCGAGCGAACCCCTGAGTTTCGTCCGGGCGGAGTGCGTTAATCGTCACCAAGTGGCAGTGAAGCGACGGTCGAATAGCGTGCCCCTCGCGGGGTCAGTGTACTTGCTAGCAATTCCAGCCGACTTGCGGTCCATAAGGATGGCAGCAGTTGCCGATGCCGCTGCCAGAAAGTCTCCAGATTAGCGTTTAATTCTGAGGAACTGATCGACAGGCTACGCTGGCGGGGAACCCTGGCCAGCGTGATGTGTGCCGGTGCAGAGTCGCCGGTTAGCTCAGGTAAACATTCGTTGACCACAAAGGTGAGGGAATTCTGCAACTCATAAAACTCAGCCGGAGCTTTGCAGGCCAACCAGATTACTTGCGGTGGCCGGATTGAAGGAAAGCAGCTTAAGCCGTTGAATGTCACTTCCATGCTTGAGAAGCGCCGGGTTACACTGCGAAGTGACTCGATAAATAGCGTTAAATCTGCGTTGGTCGTGCCGACAAAAACCACAGTCAGATGAATCTGGCTGGCGGCTACCCAACGCAGATTGCTGTCGATTTCAGGGGCACCTGCCAGATAATTGCGTAGTGAAGATTGCAATTCGTTGATCCTTTGTACGGTGGCTACATCCGGCAGGAGCGCCAGAAATAATCGTGAAGATGCAGTTGGTAGAGTCATGCTTGGCCGACAGGAATGCTCAGGTCAAGCCGGGTGCCCAGCCCTGATTGAGAGGCTATGGCCGGCAGGATCCCGCAAGCATTGGCGTAGTGAAGCACCAGCGGTAAACCGAGGCCCTGGCGTTGCTCTGATTGGTCGAAGCTATAAAATGGCTCCCATACTTTTTTGATATAATTGTCGGCGATTCCCGTACCTGTATCATAAACACTAATAATATGGTACTGGTTGTTGCCATCCGAATGTGGCTGGTCTTCGACCAGAATCTGACCGCGCTGGCGGGTGGCATGGATGGCATTGCCCACAATTTCGAGCAACATAAGCTTTAGCAACCTGGCATCAGTGTGAATAGTCACTGGCACTGAATGGCGGATCTCAATCTGGTCAAGATTGCCAACTGTAGTTGCCAAACTCGAGTGCAACTGGGTGAATAATTCAGCCACCTCCAGTTCAGCCAGATGAGGTGTCACCGGACGGACACATTGCGCAGCCCGATTGAGCAAAGCAGCACCAAAATCCGAGTGATTGATCATTTCTGTGACGGTTTCTTTGGCGGATGAGGTCAGTCCATCTTCCAGGTTAAGCATGCTTGAGTAGCCACGAAATATGGTCAGCATATTATTCATTTTATGAATTAAGCTACGCACAAATATATTTGTACCATTGGGATCATCGTAGCCGTCGGGCTGGGTGGCAGCCAGTTGACGCAATCGGTCCAGCATGCGGCCAGCTTAGCCGTAAGTGCCGCACACCGCAAGTTAGTGAATCATTGGACGCTGGATAAGCAGCCCGGCAGGAAATTAATTGAAAACTAAGGAAATCTATGGGCTTGAGGAAATACTTGTGTTACCTATGCTGCTAATGATTAATTCGCACAGAGAGATATGAATGAATCTACGATTTCGCCGGGCAATTTGGAATTGATCGAACAGCAATATTCCAAATGGCGGGAAAACCCTGGCAGTGTGAGCCAGCACTGGTCAGCATTTTTTGAAGGCTTTGAATTAGGGTCAGTGACCGCATTGCGCGAGGAACGTGAAGATGTTGCTGAGAGCGAGCCCGTTTCACGCCTGCAGGCTGCAACGCCAGTCACGCCAGATAGTGGCAATGGCGGGGCCTCGTTGGCTGACCAAGGAGACCGGGGCGACAGCTTGCAGCGGCAAGTTGATATGCTGATCTATGCCTATCGGGATCTCGGGCATACTTTGGCACAAACTGATCCGCTGGCGCAAACGACACCTCTGCAGCCACTACTCGAAATAGAGGAATTTGGGCTGCAGGAGAGTGATCTTGAGCAGGAGGTTTCTTCCAAGTATTATTTGCGCGGCAAAAAAATGAAGTTGCGTGAATTAATCGAAAGCTTGCAGCACGATTATGCGACTACGTTAGGGGTGGAGTTCATGTACATTCAGGATCCGCGGATCAGGCATTGGATTCGCGACCGCATCGAAAAAAGAGCTGAGATTCAAAGCAATACCCAGGACTTAAAAGAATTGTTGCGAGTGCTGTTGGAGGCGGAAACATTCGAGCATTTCCTGCATCGTAACTACATCGGCCAGAAACGTTTTTCGCTGGAAGGAGCCGAATCGCTACTGGTTGCACTGGATACTATTTTCCAGCACTGCCCGGCTAATGGAGTAGAGGAGATAGTGATGGGGATGGCGCATCGCGGACGCTTGAACGTACTGGCGAATTTTTTGAATAAGTCGCCGCGGGTGATCTTTACTGAATTTTCTGAAAATTACTCACCGGACAGTGTTGGTGGCGATGGCGATGTAAAGTATCATCTGGGTTATGAATGCCAGCGCAAGACGCGAGATGGCGGGGAGGTGGAAATTCGCCTGACCGCCAATCCCAGCCACCTCGAAGCAGTGAACCCCGTAGTGGAAGGCAAGGCACGGGCGCGCCAGCGAATTCGCGAGGATACAACCGGGCGCAAAAAAGTGTTGCCATTGCTGATCCACGGTGATGCGGCGTTTGCCGGACAAGGCATTGTTAGTGAAGTACTAAATATGTCGCAATTACCTGGTTATCGGACTGGAGGTACCGTGCACGTTATCGTAAACAACCAAATTGGTTTTACCACGCTGCCGGCTGATGCGCGGTCGACGCGATATGCGACCGATGTTGCCAAGATGATCGAGGCACCTATTTTGCATGTGAATGGTGATGACCCGGAAGCAGTCGCATTTGCTGCGGCACTAGCACTGGAATTTCGCCAGCAGTTTGGCAAAGATATAGTGATTGATATAGTTTGTTATCGGCGGCATGGGCATAACGAAGGTGACGAACCGGTTTTCACCCAACCGCAAATGTACAAAACCATTGGTGATCACCCCTCAGTCAGCAGAATTTTTCGCCAAAAGCTGATCGATCAGGATCTTCTGACTGAAGAGCAAGCTGACGCCCTGGACGATGAATACCTGAGTGCGCTCGACGACGCGCTGGAAGAGGTTAAGCGTTTGGATGATGGCAATGGTGGGATCAATTCATTTCTGGAGTCCAGCGCAGTCTTTCAGCCTGATTTCAAGCATGAGCAAATAGCGACTGGCATTAGCAGGGAGAGGCTTGAGAAGATTGTCAACGCCCTGACTAATGTCCCTGAAGGGTTCCAGGTGGTGCCAAAGATTCGGCGGATTTTGCTGGAGCGGCGACGCAAAGTGTTTGCTGATGGCGGCCCGTACGATTGGGCATTTGGTGAAGCTTTGGCGTTTGGGTCGCTGTTGCTGGAGGGTACGCCCGTGCGCTTATCCGGGCAGGATAGCCGGCGCGGCACTTTTAGCCAACGCCACTCGGTCTTGTACGATGAGAATACCAGAGAACGGTATATTCCTTTGCTGAATATCGAGGAAGGGCAGGAACGCTTTTGCGTTTACAATAGTCTGCTTTCGGAAGCCGGGGTGCTCGGATTTGATTATGGTTACTCACTGGATTATCCGACCATGCTATGTATCTGGGAGGCGCAGTTTGGTGATTTTGCCAATGGTGCCCAGGTAATCATCGATCAGTTTATTGCTTCTGCAGAAAATAAATGGCAGCGTCCCAGTGGCCTGGTTATGTTGCTGCCGCATGGTTATGAAGGGCAAGGGCCAGAGCATTCCAGTGCCAGGATCGAACGGTTTCTTCAGCTCTGTGCTGATAATAACATGCAGGTTTGCAATGTTACTTCCACCGCCCAATATTTTCATCTGTTACGACGTCAGATGAAACGGGCCTTCCGCAAGCCGTTAATCATCATGACACCAAAAAGCCTGCTGCGGGCGCCGGAGGCCATGTCGCAAGAGCAGGAATTCACCAGTGGTCACTTTCAGGATATCCTGGATGATCAAGTGGAAGACCGCGAACGCATCAAACGCATGGTATTCTGTTCCGGCAAGGTGTTTTATGATTTGAAACGTTATCGTGAAGAGAATGAAATCAAGGATACCGTGTTGCTTCGGGTAGAGCAGGTATACCCATTCAACGAGGAACTGATTATGCAAATTGTCGAGCGCTACCCGAATGTACAGCGCAATGTCTGGTGCCAGGAGGAGCCTCAAAATATGGGGGCGTGGAACCAGATTGGATTGCACTTGAGCATGTTGCTGAACCGGGAGATTCACTATGCTGGCAGAGATCCGAGTGCCAGTCCCGCAGGTGGTTCCATGGCGCGGCATATCAGGCGCCAGAGATTGCTAATTGAGCAAGCCTACACTATCTAACAGGCAGGTAAAAAATTATGAGTATGGAAGTAAAAATCCCAGCGGTCGGTGAGTCTGTATCGAGCGGAATTATATCCGTTTGGCACAAAGACAATGGGGCGCAGGTTAAGACTGGAGATGTTTTATTGACCCTTGAAACCGACAAAGTTTCGACTGAGATCACCTCTGAGGCGGATGGCAGTCTGGATATACAGGTGGAAGAAGGCAGTGAAGTCCAGGTTGGTCAGGTGGTCGCTTTAATTAATGAGGTCGAGCAATCTGAGCCCCAGCAGCCGACGGCGCCTGAATCGCGTGATGAAGCTAATGTTGATGAGCCTCGGCAGTCACAGCCAGAAGGCGAGGGTAGTACAGAAATAGCTGAGCCAAAAGAGGAGGAACCGCAACCTGCTGTCGAGGACGGTAATACCGGTGAGGATCAGGAAACTGAGCAGGATGACCGACAACGGCATGGGCCTGCAGTAGCCAGAATACTAGAGGAGCAAGCTGTAAAGCCTGAGCAGGTTGAACAGCGTAGCGGACCTGGTAACAGGATTACCAAGGAAGATCTGCTTAATTATCTCAAGCAACGAGAAGAGTCGGGGCGTAGCACTCAGGCTGTTAGCGGGGAACAGGAATCGGAACAGTCAAACGAATTGGCGACTGCCAGCCGTGATGAGTTAGCAGCTACACCTGCCGCGAAATCGGAAGCCGAGGCAATTACGACCCGGCGCAAAATGTCGCCGCTGCGGCGCAAAATTGCCCAGCAGTTAGTCAATGTTCAACGCGAAACTGCTTTATTGACTACCTTTAATGAGTGCGACATGAGTGCTGTTATCACCATTCGTAAGCGCATGCAGGAGAGCTTTCAGGAGCGCCATGGTATAAAACTTGGCTTCATGTCATTTTTCATTAAGGCCGTTGTCAATGCCTTGCAGGAAGTACCTGGAATCAATGCCCGAATCGATGGTGATGATTTGGTGCAAAACCATTATTACGATATTGGTGTTGCTGTCTCTACTAATCGTGGGCTGATTGTACCGGTGATTCGTGGTGCCAATGATAAGTCATTTGCGGCGCTGGAAAAAGAGTTGTCCGAGTTTGCCGAGAAAGCGCGCGACAGCAAAATCCAGATTGAGGAGTTACAGGGTGGTGTTTTTACCATCTCGAATGGAGGTATTTACGGCTCGCTATTGAGTACACCGATTCTGAACCCGCCGCAGAGTGGGATTTTGGGGATGCACGCCATCAAGGAGCGTCCGGTAGTAGTGGACGGAGAAATTGTAGCACGGCCGATGATGAATTTGGCATTGAGCTATGACCATCGGGTCGTCGATGGTCGTGAGGCGGTTTCATTCTTAGTGTGCGTCAAGGAGGCTATTGAAGATCCGATGCAATTAATTCTGTAAGTGCAAATTGCAAGATACTGAGACACAAATCAAGCAACTGGGCAGAGGTGTCAAGCAGGCAGCGACCCACTTGCGCAGACTGACTACGGCGCAGAAGGACGAGGTCTTGAAGGCAATGGCCAGTGCGGTGGATAGCCAGCGAGGCCAAATCCTACAGGCTAACGCAAAAGATTTGGCAGCCGGACGCGACCATCAATTGTCGGAGGCGATGCTCGACCGCTTACACTTGGACGACCAGCGACTCGATAAGCTAATAGGAGATATTTTGAAGGTGGTTGAACTGCCAGACCCTGTCGGTGAGGTGATGCGAGCCTGGCAGCGGCCAAACGGCCTGCAAATATCTAAAGTGCGTGTGCCGATTGGAGTGGTTGGGATCATCTACGAGTCGCGTCCGAATGTCACCAGTGACGCGGCGGTTTTGTGTATCAAAACCGGCAATGGCGTTTTACTGCGAGGTGGTTCAGAAGCTATCCATAGCAATCTGGCGATTGCTGATTCCTTACGGGCGGGTGCCAGCGCCTGTAATGTGCCTCCAAATTGTTTAACCTTGTTGCCGATGACTGATCGTGAAGCGGTCAGGATCATGGCCCAGATGGATGATATTATCGATGTAATCGTACCACGGGGCGGCAAGTCATTGATCGAGGCAGTCATTAACAGTGCACGAATGCCGGTCATTAAACATTACCATGGCGTCTGTCATGTTTATGTTCATGATGATGCGGATCTCACGATGGCAAGCAACATCGTTGAAAATGCTAAATGCCAGCGGCCGGGAGTCTGTAACGCGCTGGAAACTCTGCTTGTCAACCGCGCGGCAGCAGATAAGTTCCTGCCCGTAGCAGGTAGACAGTTGATTGACCGCGGGGTAGAAATTCGCGGGGATGAGGCAACCCGGCAAATCCTTGGAACTGCGGTGAAACCTGCAACAGCAGCAGATTGGACAACGGAATATCTGGATCTCATTCTCAGTATTAAAGTTGTCGACAGCCTGGATGCAGCCATCGATCACATTGAACTTTACGGCTCACATCATAGTGACTCGATAATCACTGAGTCAGAATCTACGGCTGACGAATTTCTGGCCCGGGTTGACTCGGCGGCCGTCTATTGGAACGCCTCGACACGTTTTACGGATGGCGCTGAGTTTGGTTTTGGCGCTGAAATTGGCATTAGTACAGATAAATTGCATGCCCGTGGACCAATGGCCCTGGAAGAACTAACCACCTATAAATACCTGGTGCGTGGAACCGGCCAACTTAAGTAATTAACGACTGTTTAATCTAATAATTGACAGTTGCCCGCAAAATGTAGATTTTCTGGGGCATGTTAACGCTGGGAACCTTTTTCATATTTTTCTTTTTACTGGTGGGCGGTGTCTGGTGGGCAACTGTCAACGACTAGCTCGGATCAATCACAAACTTCGTAGCGAGACGCAGCGTGAGGTGCTTGGATACAAG
>CAZHRP010000045.1:0-14653 GCA_964535055.1 uncultured Chthoniobacteraceae bacterium | reverse complement strand
ATGCTGCACAGATAATTCTCAGAGTATTCTATCACTGCCAATAGCAAAATCCCGCCATGAGCTGACTTCGATTAGCTTGGCAGGCGGCAGCTATCTTGCTGTGAGCTGAATGAGTATCTACTGGGAAATCCATCGCCCGCCTTGTATCCAAGCACCTCACGCTGCGTCTCGCTACGAAGTTTGTGATTGATCCGGGCTAGGCTTTTAGTGGTGCTGGGTCGATGACCACTTTTACGTGGCCGGTTTCGATATCGTAGATTAGCCCCGAAACAATTAATTGGTCTGGTACCTGCGGGGCAATGCGCAGTCGCTCGATATCTGCGTGCAAGCATTGCTGATGATCTGTGATTGCAGACTGGGACAAGTCAACGCCGTTTGCTTCAAGCTCGCGCTGAATCTCCGGATCAGCGAAGCGTTCGGCGCCGCAGTGGGTGTGTTGAATGATTGCCAGTTCCAGTGATCCCGGAGTGTCGGCATCAAGCTTGCTGACAAGAAATGCTAAAGCAGAGATTTCGTCGATGACAGCCGGGGTGACGCGGGCACCTACATTTCGCATCACAAACGCATCTCCGAGTTCCAGTTCCAGGACATGCTTCGGATTAACCCGGGCATCGACACACGCCAGCACGATCATGCGCAGTTTTGGCATAGCCGGCATTTGGCCAGCAGTAAAACCACTGGCAAAGTGAGTATTGCGTTTGATCAGTGTCAACAAGTTAGACATCCGGCGGTTATTAGTTGAGCTCCCGACTTGTTGCTTGCGATAGATTAAAATTTAGGGGCTTTGACAGTATTTGCTGCTGCATCCTGCTTATTGCGAAAGACAATACGATCGGCAATTTCGCTAATCATTTCCTCGAGCAACAGTCTGAGATGGCTACCGGTCCGGTAGTCGGATGGAGCAATGTGTCGCACGCGGTCAGCGGTTCCTGTCAGCTGATAGCATTTTTTAAAACTGGCACGGGAGGAATCTTCGGGGTTGTAGACTGCGATTGCGTGTCCGCCATTCCGGCGCATCACCGTAAAGCAGGGCACATCGGTCGGGCCATCGCCGACATAAATCATATTTTCAAATGGTATCGGACGCAGGTTAGGTGGCATGTGGTCATTGACATCTTGTGAGCGGTCGAGCATGCCCTTATTGATCCGAAACAGGAATTGCGTCTTTGTGGTATGGCTGATGACACGCCGCGGGAAATTGATTTTACCCTCCGCATCCTCACCAAACTCACAGCCGAAGATAGCTTTACAAAACGGAGCCAACCGGCTGCCTTCAAGAATAGTCTGCAGGCCGGATGAGATGATATAATATTCCAGCTTGATATCGAGAGCATGCTGCTCAGGGGTAATGATCGAGTGGAGCTCGTTGAACATCTCGGGCAACCCTTTATAAAAATGAAGCTTGGCGCCCAGCTCACGTAAAGCCTCATTGGACGGGCGATCCAGTGACAGATAGTCAAGGATCGCTTTCATATAGGCCAGTTCGTTATCATAACCGTTATCGCGGACTAACTGGTTACATTTGAGCCAGAACTGACTGGCATCTATACCAAATTCCGGGAACAGGACTTCGTCCTGCATGTAATGTGGGCTAAGCGTCTGGTCGTAGTCGCAAATTAATGCAATGGTGGTTTGTGATGCTGGCATAATAGATACTACTGTTCAACTAACTGTACGTTGTCGATAAAGAGTTTACCTGCGCCCGGCTCGAGCGTGAAAACAAAAGCCAGAGTAGTTGGTGGTAAATCTTCCACCGCTCGCAAATCCTGATCTTTGAACCGGACAGTGAAGCTGGCACGAGTTTCCAGCCAGTCTTCCCGCGGGCTGAAAATACCACTCTCAGTGAAAGTCTCTGAGCGAATGTCGGCCAGCTTATTGACGATCCCACGGTCCTGTCGGTCAAAGCGGGTTTCACCGATCTGTTTGGTCAATTCGAGGGTGACTTCCCAGCCGGCTTGGATGACCTGCATGCCGGCTGCATGGAAGCTGAGCTGATAGATTTGATTGTTCTTAAGCTGGACCTGACTTTCACAACGAAACTCCAGAGACTCATTAGTTGTGCGCGCACCATTGAGGGTATAATCAAAGGCTGGTAAGCGGACTAACTTTGGGGTCAAGTAACCTGCTATAAGCATATTATTGCCGGTCACCGGCTGCAGGCCATACTGGCTGGAGCCAGCGGTGGAAAAATATGCATAAGCATTGGCATTATGGCCATTAGTAGAAGTTTGCCAGGAATCCGGCGGATAAAAAAACTCCGGGCCGACCTGGGTGCCAACAAGGTCGACAATTTCCGGAAATTGTGGAACAGAATTGCTGCCGGCATTGATTGCCATGCTGATGGATCCGTTTGGTTTGCCCAGGAGCAAATCAAAAGTACTGTCGGCGTTCATGTCAGCGGCGCTAACAGTGAGTGCCTGCCCAAATAGTGGACTGCTGCTATCAAGCAGGAATTTACTCAGCGGCCACTGAGTACCGGGCTGCCAGTCCGATCCCGGGTGGAGATGCAATGTGACCCATCCATTACTATCAGCCACCAGCAGGTCCGGGTAATTATCAGAGTTAACATCAATGATTGCGGGCACCAGCTGTTCACGGCCATCACCCTGGATCAAGTCATATCGTTGTTGCTCATTATACAGCGGCGAGATGTTGGTGCCCTGGTTAATATATAAGCGAACTGTATTGGCCGAATAGGATCCATCTCCGAGCAGTAGGTCGAGGTGCCCGTCATTGTTGAAATCTGCAGCAGCAGGCGCTAACAGGTTGCCCCAAAGCCTGTCTCTGGAATCCGTCGAAATCATTGCTTCGTCAAGCGCTGCCGGCTGAGCCCAGTTCAAATCATCACGTTGCCTGGTATCCTGTAACAGAAGTAGCTCGCCTGTATAACTTCCCACCAGCAAGTCCCTCGAGTCTGTCGCGTAGAATCCGGCTATGCCACACCGCTGACCGCCCCTAGATAAAAACACGCTATGGATCTCACCGTGCGCGAATTGTGGCTCTGAGCTAGTGCCAATATTTTCGTAAAGCCAGAAATATCCTTGAGTATCTGCAACCAACAGGTCCAACAGAGCATCGCCGGTCATCTCACCGGCAACAACAGATGGCGGAACAACAGCTGGTTTGGTCACACCGGCTTTTGTCATCGCAGGCAGTTCATACTGGAAGCCCTGCAAAGTATCATCGGGGCCGACACCATCCCACAAATTGATAACCTCCTGTACCTGTTCCATATCACCGTTAGGAACCAGGTTATCTGTGTCCTGAGCCACGCTCGTGCAACAAAGACAGAAGCATGCTCCAAGACCGAGAAACGAGTAGAATAACCAGTACTGATTTCGATATGACTTCAGCTGAAGGCTAGCAGGTACCATTGCCGCTATTATTCCTCGGTATGACCAATAGGCAAGAGGTAAGGGGGAGTAGGAGTTGATTCTATTAAGCCGGTGGGATCCAGCCAGCCATTGAATTCTGTCCTGTATCCAGCCCCTACGTGGCGAGTGATAAATTCCCTGACCTCGAGATGCAAGTGCGCCCAGTATCTACCCCCGGCATTACCGACCGTACCCAGTTGTTGTCCCAGCCATACAATTTGGCCGGGCCGAACGTTGATGGTGTTGAGGTGGCCGTAAAAACTCTGCACGTAGTAGTCACTATCTGTGGTGCTGCGCAGGCGATGCTGAACGATAGCGACACCGCCCCAGCCGCCACCAAGTTTGGCAGTGAATGTCACCAAGCCATTGCCAATGACATAAACCGGGTCACCCATGTCGGTGTTGTATCCTCCGGAACCATTCCAGTCGTCCCCCAGGTGGTTATTCTCGGTAAATGGCTGGGCATTATATGCCAGGGCAGCGCGAGGTGAGCCAAGGGGATAAGCCAGTTGGTGAGCGATTGGAATACAGACCAAATCAGGTGCCGAGACAAAGTCGAGGGATGGAGGTAAGACCGGCAAAGGCTGACGGGCCTGCTCGCGCAGGCTGCGAAATAGCTCAATCAACTGAGGGGTTAATAATGCCAGCGCCAGTATCCCAAATGCTGCCAGCAGGAGACAGCCGCGATTATTATGGTTACGGGATTTCGAATTCATTAGTTTGTCAACGAGGCAGTATATGTATTATGCTGTCAAGGAATGTCGAGCGAATCAGCACCCCATGATAGCGACCGTAAACAGCGCGCTTTGAAAATAGTGGCTAACCCGGCAGCTTTCAAGGTGTGTGAAGGCTGTGGTTCTGTCGTTGCCCGCGCTGTTGCGATGTGTTCCAATTGTAATGCTTACCGGTTTGACGAGAGCATAGCCGGGGTGACCAGGCAGGCCAAGTTTCTCGCTGCGCGGCAACGTCAAAGCGTGATTGCGGAAGATCTGGACTAATCATTCATGCCCGCCGTCCGGTCGGTAAATTTATCTCGTAATAGAAACAGTCTGATTGATGCAGCATTCCAATGACAATAAGTTGCTAAAATTAGTTCGCGGGATTGAAGATTTTCACCAGCGTGCGATACCGTACTTTTATCGCTTTGAGCGGTGGCTGGTTGATAGATTTCGCAGGCTGTCCGGCCGCCCCCGATCAGTCTCCGAAGGGCCAAACCTGTTGCCGGTATTAATCCGGGTACTTGCAGGATTTACCAAAGTTGATGGCGAGATCCAGGAAGAGGAAGTTGATTCGATACTGGGATTTCTACGTTATGATTATCCGGATGCTGTTTACTCGGAATTGAGATCATTGTTTCGGCAGGCACTGGATGAACAGCACAATCTTTCTGAAATGGCCAAGCGACTGAGCAAGGAGTTGCCACCTGATCACAAACTGTTGCTGTGTGTACAACTGTACGATTTGATTAGCAAGGCCGGGATGCAATCGGACCAGCTAGCAGTTTATTATGAATTCATGCTGGATCTAGATATGGCGGTGCAAGCAATTGAAATTGTCCATCAACTGAATTCAGAGAATGAATTTCCGAACGATGGTGAGCTGGAGGCTGATCCGCACCTTGAAATTTTAAAATTCGGGGCAACTACTGAATCTTCCGATGTATTGTTGAACACCCTGGCCGATGATGAGGTCATCCGTGTTTACCGGTATCATGATCTGGTTCTGCTCAAAAATCTCAGCCATTCACCGATCCTTGTGCGTGGACGTGCGGTGAAACCGCCAGAATTTTGCCGAATTTATCCGGGCCAGAGAATTATCCTGCGTGGACAAGTGATTTCCTACCAGGATCTACTGTTTTACTTTAATGCCAAGAAAGGTGTGTCGGTTCCCGAAGTATACCTGAAATTGAACAGTGACGATGAGGTGGAAATTACCCGCTCACGCGAGCGGGAGAGTGTCTTACGGGTAGCATTTGGTCTCAATGTTGAGCTGGAAGCGCTCAAAGAAGTGCACGCAAAAGTTGCCGACAAACTGCTGCGTCCCGGCAAAGTGGTGACAGCTGTACTTGAGGATTTAATTGTCTTTCATGGCGATAGCACCCTGGAGTTGATGGACTTGCGCAGGCGGGCGCGTGCCATGGGTGGACGCTTTAAACTACAGCCGAGCAAATCAGAGTATCTGGTGTCAAACAATCCCAGTCGTCTGGGCGCCGATGATATTCTGCTGTCACCGGGGACAAGTGGTGAAATTTTGCTGCGTATATCATGCAATTATGAAGAACTGAATGGTGAACTGGAGGTGCTGGAATCTGACCGGCCGATAGTAGTTCGCGGGCAACCGGTGCGCAACCGGGTTGCCTTACAGGATGGTGACCTGGTGCGTATCAATTCGGGCCAGGTACTCCGCTGTGATTTTTCCGAGCGGATCATAGAAGAGCGTCGCAACATCATTCGTTCACTGGATATCCGTGACTTACGGGTTCGATTTTCCAATGGAGAAACTGGTCTTGACGGGGTGTCCTTTGATGTGCGTCGAGGTGAGATGGTTTGCGTGATGGGGGCCAGCGGTTCCGGCAAGAGTACCCTGTTGCAGTGCATAGCCGGTCAGTTGCCTCCCAGTGCAGGAGAAATCAGCATGAACGGGCTAAGCTTGTATCCGAATCTTGCTAAACTAAAGGGATACATCAGTTTTGTGCCTCAAGATGATGCTTTTGATGAGCACCTGACTGTCGAGGAAAACCTCGATTACGCTGCAGCTATGCGGGCACCTCACCTGTCCAACCGTGACCGGTCGCGGCGTGTTTCAGGAAAATTGCTGGAACTCGGACTCATCGAGCGGCGGGGTAGCCAGGTTGGCATGCCAAACAAAAAGACTCTTAGTGGCGGTGAACGCAAGCGCTTGAATATCGGCTTAGACATGATCGGTAACGCGGATGTTTACCTGCTGGATGAGCCTACGTCCGGGTTATCGTCCAAAGACTCTGAGCATGTCATAGATATCATACGAGGTATTTCCCATAATAAGATCGTGTTGGTCACCATCCACCAACCGTCTGCCAAGTTGTTCCACATGTTCCAAAAAGCAATTTTGCTGGATAAAGGCGGCAAGCTGGTATTCTTCGGTACGCCCAACGAAATGCTGAGGTATTTTGCCAAAGCTGAGCAGGATCGCCATCCGGGCATTTTCGATGCCGTTCGTGACTACAGTGATGAGGTTGGGCCCGAGTTTGTCTTTGATGTCCTGGAAACTCCACTTCGAGATTTGGGTGGTGATGTTATCTACGAGGAAAACAAGGATGGTCAACTGATCCCTGCGCGCAGATACAGCCCGGATTATTGGCGGGATAAATACGAAAGCTACCGCTTGATGCAGGATGTTGAACAGGTATCTGTCAAGCGGCAGGATGCGGCACCCGATACCATGGTGATGCCGGAATTACGTCAGGAGCACCTGCGCTGGCATGATGAGTGGACTCAATTTGTGGCGCAGCTACAACGTGCTTTTCTCAGTAAGTTGCGCAACCGTGCCAATATCTTAACTACCATGGTGGAGGCGCCAATGCTGGCGGCTTTATTTGGTGTGGTACTGCGATTCTCCGAAAGTGGCACCTACAATTTTGCAACTGCCTTTCACATTCCTACTTACATGTTTCTTGCTTTGGTGGTAGCCATGTTTCTGGGACTTACTAACAGTGCCGATGATATTATTAGAGATCGCTCGATACTTAAACGTGAGCGTAATTTGAATTTGCGGTTATGGTACTACATCATTTCAAAGCTATTTACGCTGGCACTTTTTGCTTTTTTGCAATGCTTGTTATTTGTCTGGATTGGTAGTGCCATTCTTGAAATCAGGGGTGTTTTCTGGATGCAAGTCTGGTATATGTTTGTCACTGCGCTGAGCGGAATA
Organism: uncultured Chthoniobacteraceae bacterium; assembly: GCA_964535055.1. GTDB lineage: Bacteria > Verrucomicrobiota > Verrucomicrobiia > Chthoniobacterales > CAKUMP01 > CAYUDZ01. The sequence goes on along the minus strand of CAZHRP010000045.1, from coordinate 7,370 downwards.
TCGATCGGATTGCTGATTTCGACGCTGGTGTCTGATGCCAAGACAGCGGTCAACATTTTGCCACTAGTATTGATCCCGCAAATTATTCTGGGTGGCGCGTTAATTAAGTACGAAGAGATGAATCAGAACCTTGACTTCGTACATGTGCTGGATCGCTGGGTCCGCAACCACCCGGAGGCGGCTGAAAATGCTCCCCGCAGTGACCTCGAGGTTCCATGGATTAGCCAGTGGATGCCGATCAGGTGGTCGTATGAGGCATTGATTGTTGACCTTGCTAAAAATAATCCCCTCACCAGACGGCAGATGGCTGTGCAACAACAGGTCGACCAGCTTAAAATTACAGCCAAGTCTGACCAAGCTGCAGCTGACCAGCTGAAGTACAGCCTACAGGTATTGGCTGCTGTAACTGGATTAGAAGCGGTCTCAGAGTCGGCCATAGACAGCAAGCTGAGTCTAGTTGACCGGATCCTTGAGGGGAGTGTGATTGAGGTCAGTCAATTACATGGCAAGCAGCGGGAAATTTCGGCGGAGCAGTTATATGTCAACCAGAAGGTCGCTGATCTGGTCACTACTGCTGAAATTGAGCAGGAGGATTACTTGCGAACTGAAAGAGTCAATGTATTCTTTGGCCCTGAGAAATGGCACCTCGGACGCACCTGGTCAGTCTTTCAATTTAACGTTATAATTCTAAATATATTTACGGTGTTTGTGCTGATCCTGCTGCACATCAGTTTGCGTAGCCAACTTTCGATTAGGGTTGTGAGTCCCAAGAAACAGCCAAGTCGAAAACTTATTGTCAATCAGCAGTGAAACTAATGAAGATGCTTTAATGATTCAAATTCCCAATAGTGTACCGCGTCATATTGCCATAGTCATGGATGGCAACGGTCGCTGGGCCAGCGAGCGTGGGCTACCGCGCATCCGAGGTCACGAGGAAGGAGCCAACTCGGTGGCTGCTGCGGCCGAAGCATGCCGGGACTATGGGGTCGAATGGCTGACCTTATACGCATTCAGTATGGAAAACTGGAAACGGCCTGAGATAGAAGTCAATGCCCTGATGGCTCTCCTCGAGAAATTTTTGCATTCGCAAACTACGGAAATGGTCGAAAAAGGAGTCAAGTTGTTGGCTATTGGTGATCTGGAGCGCTTACCGAAGGCTTGCAGCAAAGCTCTGGATGAAGCAATTTCACGGACTTCATGCAATTCAAAGCTCAAATTAGTGTTGGCACTGAGTTATGGATCGCGCCAGGAAATACTAACTGCAGTCAGGCGCATAGCATCCAAGGTAATCGCCGGGGAACTGACACTGGACAACGTCGATGAAACTTGCATGGACAACCATTTGTATACTGCCGGCATCCCGGACCCGGACTTGCTGATCCGGACCTCCGGTGAAATGCGTATCTCCAACTTTTTATTATGGCAATTGAGCTACACGGAAATTTTTATTTCTAACAAGTTATGGCCGGATTTCCGACAACAGGAGATGGCCGAAGCAATCAACGAATATAGCCGCAGACAAAGAAGGTTTGGTGCTGTTTAACTGATGGGACAAAGAAGAAAGATTCTGGTAGTTGATGCGGAGACCGACTTTTTGGAGTGGGTTGAGCGTCAGTTGGTGACAGCTGATACCGAGGTGTTGTCTGAGACTCGCTCGGATAAGGCACTCAAGGCATTTGCCCTGGAGTCACCGGACCTCTGCCTGATAGAATCGCATTTGCAACCATACTCAGGGTTGGAGTTGCTGGCTAAAATTCGTGAGCACAACCCTAATGCGATGGTCATTTTGATTAGTGCTTTTGGCAGCACTCAGACAGTGATTGAAGCCATGAAAATGGGGGCTTTTGATTTTATCCGTAAAGAAGCTTTACCTTTTAACCTGAAAGTCATTGTCGACGAGGCATTACGCGCACGTGCTGACATTGAAGCGGCGATTGCTTTCAAACCACAACTGACAGTCGAACAACATCAAGACAGTATCGTTGGGCGCTCACTGGTCATGCAGCAGGTATTTAAGATGGTCGGGAGGGTTGCGCACAGTGATGCGCCGGTCATGATCACCGGTGAAAGTGGCACTGGTAAGGAACTGGTGGCGAGTGCGATCCATCGCTATGGCTCACGCTCCAAGCAAACTTTTTTTGCCATTAACTGTGCAGCTATTCCGGAAAACTTACTGGAGAGTGAACTATTTGGACACGAGCGGGGGGCTTTTACCGGGGCCAGTTCACAGCGGATTGGACGTTTCGAGCAATGCGACGGTGGTACCTTGTTTTTGGATGAGATTGGTGACATGCCAATGCCAATCCAGACCAAGTTGTTGCGGGTCTTACAGGATGGCAAGTTTAGCAGGCTGGGGGGCTCAGCAACCATATCTTCTGATGTTCGCATTATTGCCGCCACGAACAAAAACTTGGAGGAGGAGGTCTATCAGAAGAACTTTCGTGAAGATCTATTTTACCGCCTCAACGTGGTACGCATTCATTTGCCACCGTTGCGTCAACGCATGGAAGATATCCGGCTGTTGGCCGAGTATTTTCTTAGTAAGATTGCACGCAAGAAACATCAGCCACCGTTACAGCTATCTGAAGAGGCGGCGCTGGTACTGGAGTCTTATCCGTGGCCGGGCAACGTGCGAGAGTTGGAAAATACACTCGAACGGGCCAGCGTTCTGGCCACAGTGGATTTATTGCTGCCTAAAGACTTGCCGCTGCAACAGGCGGAAAGCACCACCATCGATCAAAATAATGTAGCAATTGACAGAGCACCTCAGCAGCAACCGGAACTGGCAGTTGAGCATCCCCGGGCTGCCGATTTATCCAACTTGAGTGTCGAGGATGCGGTGGGCTGGCTGTTTGAAGCAGCGCGTAAGGATACCGGTATACAATTATTGCCCTGGGTGGAGCAAAAGTTTACCGAGCAAGCCATGCAAGTAACCAATGGCAACCAGGTACGGGCAGCCAAATTGCTTGGCGTGACACGTGCTACCCTGCGCAAACGCCTTGAGCGGTATGATTTGGTTAACAAATGAGTAGCCCGCCAACCAGTAAGTTGCTGGATGAATTACTTCATCTGGCGGCGAGGCTCGAGGCCTCGGATATCCATTTGAAACCAGGTGCTAAACCGGCATTGCGAATTCACAATGACCTTCAGGAACTAGCAATTGAGGAGCTGAATCACGAGCAAATAGATGAGTTGCTGCAGGAACTGCTGACTCAGCAAGCGCTTGCCAGATTGGAACAGACTGGCGAAGTTGACGTCTCTTATCGTCCGCTAGAGCAAGACGCTTACAGGGTCAATGTAGCGCAGCAGGGCGGAGAGCCGGCTGTTGCGATGCGGCGTATCCGGAGAGCTATTCCTCAACTGCATGAGCTTGGTTTGCCTGAGGCACTAAGCCAGCAGGCACTGGCTGCGAGTGGTTTATTTGTGGTTTCAGGACGGACCGGGGCCGGAAAGTCCACCGCTCTGGCGGCAATGATCGGGCATCTGAATAATACCTGCCAAAAACATATTGTGACCATTGAAGATCCTGCAGAGTTTTTGTTTGATGACTTAAATTGCCGGATTGAGCAACGTGAGGTAGGCATCGACACCAATAACTTCGAATCAGGATTTCACAATGTGTTACGGCAGGATCCGGACGTGGTAGTGATCGGCGAACTGCGGGATCGTTCCGGGTTACTGGCGGCTTTGCGGGCTGCGCGCACCGGCAGGCTGGTACTGACAACAATGCATGCAGGAACAGCAGTAGGAGCATTGGACAGATTACTGGAATTGCTTCCGGGTGAACAACGTCAGATTGTCCTGCGCGAACTTGGCGACCTTCTGAACGGCGTGATCTGCTTGCGACTGGTTCCTGCACTGGCAGGTGCAAGAGTGCCGGCGACAGAGCTCCTCGTACGCAATCCTGCTATAACTAAGTTAATGAAAGACGGTGAGTTGGACAAATTGCACAGTATCATTGCCGCCGGCGACATTGGCATGCATTCGTTTAATAAGTCGCTTGCGGATTTGGTGTCATCTTCAACAATTAGCCGTGAGGCAGCCATGGAGGTGACAGATAATCGGTCTGGTCTGGAAATGATGCTGAAAGGAATTGTCTTACATGAAGAGCGTCGAATCTTTGGCTCTTAAGCATCTGCCAACTTCATTTGCAACCGGCGATATGCCGGTTCGCCATTTCTATTTGCATGTTCCCTTTTGCCCGAAAGTTTGCCCATACTGCAGTTTTTATAAACAGGCTGGTGACCATGGCCAGGCGCAACCATATCTGGATGCCGTAGTAAAGGATCTTGAATCCACCTTACAGTGTATCGACTTGCAGCCAACGACTGTGTTTATTGGCGGTGGTACACCGACGGCATTACGTACAACTCAGTTAGAGTTCCTGCTGAAAGCAATGTCGTCGCTGGCAGATTTTAGCCGGGTCGAAGAATGGACGATCGAGATGAATCCGGCCACTGTCACCTTGGAGAAGGCACAAAAGTTGAGGGAACTAGGTGTCAACAGAGTAAGTATGGGGGTACAATCCTGGGACCCGCAATTGCTGGAGGTGCTGGGCAGGGTACATTCCGCACAGCAAGCCGAGGAGTCGTATGAGATTTTGCGGGAAGCAGGCTTCAAGATGATCAACCTCGATCACATCTTTGCAATTCCTGGCCAAACCAGTCAGCAATGGAAGGACACGCTCGAGTATTCGATCAGTTTGCGACCGGAGCATATTTCCGCTTACTGCCTGACTTACGAAGAAGATACCGAATTTATTCGCCGCTACCAGTCTGGCGAATTTCAGTCCAACGATGAGCGTGATGCCAGCTATTTTGAATTGGCGAATGAGTTACTGGAGCAATCTGGATACCGGCAGTATGAAACATCTAATTACTCGCTGCCGGGATATGAATGTCAGCATAATCTTGCTTACTGGAATGGGGCCGATTACCTCGGGCTAGGGCCGAGTGCGTTTAGTACCGTGGGTAACAGCCGCTGGCAATTGGTTGCAGACACCGCACGTTACGTTGCGGCAGTAGAAGCCGGGCAACGGGCAATTAGCTTCAGCGAAGAAGTATCTCCGGAAATCCGGGTAAAAGAACGCATTGCTTTTGGTATCAGGACCAGGTTCGGTGTGCCACTGGCTTTACTGGACTCCCGAAAGCAGCAGGTAGAGCATCTGCGCGAGTTGAAACTGGTTACGCTAGATGGTGGTAACTTAATAGTTGCGCCCGCTGGCAGGGTATTAGTTGACGCAATTGCCGAATCATTACTTTAACAATTGCTTTTTTTCTGCACTGTAGAGTGTGGGTTTTGTTTTTGATGTAGCTGTAGTGGGCGGTGGCCCAAGTGGTGCAAGCTGTGCCAGCGTTTGTGCCCGTGCCGGGTTGAAAACTATTGTTATCGAGCGCAGCGTGTTTCCACGTGACAAAGTATGTGGAGACTGTGTCAATCCCGGCTGTTGGACAGTCATCGATTCACTGGGCTTGCGTGAAGAACTTAATCAGTTACCACATGCCCGTTTGCGCAGGCTGGAATTTTCTTATGCGACTAATGAGCCTATCAATTATGCCTACCAGTCGAGCGACCGGGAGCCTGGGATTGCTGTTAAGCGCAGTTACTTTGATCATATGCTACTAGAAAATGCCCGTAAAATGGGAGCAAGTGTGCATGAAGGTAAGCCTGTCACACGAACGACTTTTGATCAAGGGCACTGGACTATCGAGACCAGTCATGAAGCAATTCAAGCTAAGTGGTTAATTGCGGCAGACGGACGTAATTCATCAGTTTGCAGACTGAATGGTATTGCTGCCAGATCACCCAGAAATCGAGTAGCCTTACAGACTTATGCCGGCCTGGCGGAGGATTACCGTGATTGTATCGGGCTGAGAGTTTTACCCAATGGTTACTGTGGCTATGCAGATGTCGGTGCCGATAAGTTGAACCTGTGCCTGGTAGGTAAACCTAAAGCCATCCCGACTTTGAAAGAATGGTCAACGTCGAAATACCAGCTACCTGGTAACCCGGTCTGGCAAAGCATTAGCCCGATCGAACGTCAGCCTGCCTATACCAGTAAACCTCAGTTGTTATTGGTAGGAGATGCGGCCCGGGTGGTCGAGCCATTTACCGGTGAAGGCATTCGCTACGCCATGGAGAGTGGGGTGCTGGCAGGTCGCATCTTGGCTGAAGACATGCAACCGGCCGAGAAGCAGCGTAGTTACCGGCAGCAGTGGCAACAGATTTATAGAGGCAGGTTGTGGCTCAACTGTCTGGCTAAAGAAGCTGTCAAACATCCATGGTTTGGCCGCAGTTTATTGTTTGCGGCGGGACTGCATCCGGGCTTGCTAGCTATGTTAAGCAGTAAAGTTACCGGTAGTAAAATTCTCAGCAAGAGCTAAACATTTGCAGATTAGATTTGTCAGTTCATGACCTGTTGGGTGGCTATTTCTTTCTGATCAGGTGCGTGCAGGTAGCGGTAAACCAGCCTGGTGTTCTGTAGTTCGAGGCCATAAAGCCTGGCGACCAGTTCGAAGTCTTCGGTATTGTCTAATAGCTTAAAGACTTCGGGGAAGTAATGGCGTGAGAGCCCTTCACTGCCAAAATTAATATATAGTGCCATTCTATCCTTGCGTGCCTTCTGCATCAGCTCTTTTAAGTTTTGCACAGAAGTTTCAGGCTTCAGTCTAATCGCACGCGGGTCATAAAAGGGAGTTGTAAAGGCCAGGTTGACGGTGATGATTTGTTCAGCGCTGGGGTGGTAGGGATCGAGTGACGGCCTGGTCAGTAGCACGGAGTCACGCTGTGGCTCCACCGCATGTTGACGAATGACCTGACGCTGATCTTCAGTAGCCAACCAAAATCCGGCAAGCATGATAGCAGCTATGACCAGCGGTCCTGAAATGAGCAGGTTTGGCCACGGGCGCACGAAGATCCAAATCAGCGTATCGATGCCCAGCGCAGCAAATATGGCAAAGGCCGGCAATGCAAAAATCAAATACCAGACATACAAGATGTTTCCACCCGCTTGAACCGCAAAGAAAGCAAATGGTGCACTGAGCAATAAAGCAATTCCCATGGCAGTATGTACTTTGCCGCTGAGAGAAAACCTGATGAAGCCGACAATTACCAGTAGGGCGGGTATAGTGGCCAGCAACATCATCGTTGTTGGTGATTTGTCAGCGAGCGTCTCCCAACTGATGCATAATGGGTTGCTGGCATCCCAACTGTGCCATGCCATGCCGGTCGATAAAAATGCCCAGAAGTCCTGCAGAAATGGTAAACCGAGGTCAGCCTTGGCACGCTCACGCTGTAGCCACAAATACATTTGCGGCACTGTCGGTGCCAGCAATTGAATGGCTACTACTGCTGCCAGCGTATTGCTGACC
>CAZHRP010000044.1:7853-14739 GCA_964535055.1 uncultured Chthoniobacteraceae bacterium | reverse complement strand
CACGATCGCGTCCGCCGGGCACGCCTGCTGGCAGGCGGTCTGCACGGAGTCGGTTGGAATTTTGACATCCGGCGACGGGCCGGCATTGACCTTGGCCTTGATCCTTGCCTCCTGGGTGCGCTGCATGCAAAAGGTGCATTTTTCCATCACCCCACGCATCCGCACTGTCACATTCGGGTTGCGCTGCATTTGGACGCTTTCCGGGCTGCCAAGTTTGCCGAATGGACCATCGTAAAGGTTGCTGCGACCATCCCAGAATAGCTTGGATTTCGCGAGCACATCGCGCTTGTTGTAGTCGAAAAAGTTGAATCGCCTGACCTTATACGGACAGTTATTGGCGCAGTAGCGGGTGCCTATGCAACGGTTATAGACCATCACGTTCATGCCATCTTCGCTATGCACCGTAGCATTGACCGGGCAGACGGTTTCACACGGTGCATTTTCGCAATGCTGGCAGTTGAGCGGTTGCATCACCATCTCGGGATTCGGGTCATCATCACTCACCGTCGAGTAATAGCGGTCGATCCGGATCCAGTGCATCTCGCGCTGGTTGATGACCTGCTCAGGACCCACGATAGGAATGTTATTTTCCGCCTGGCAGGCCACTACGCATGCATTGCAGCCGGTACAGGTATTGAGGTCGATCGCCATCGCCCATTGCTCGGCCGCCTCCAATTTCGGCGAATTGTAAATTGTGATGTCCGGCGGAATATGACCATCCATACCCATCACCTGGGCAAACTTTGGATCTTCCCGCCAATGCTCGAGCGTAGCCTCACGCACCGGGTCACGCGACTCCATCGTCCAGTGGCCATGTGTTACCGGAATATGCCGGGATTCACCGGTAGCTTCGAGGTCGACTGCAGCCACCAGTGGCATGGCAGCAGTCCGCAGCGCATAAGCATTGGCACCAACTCCTTCACCAACTACCCCGCAACGTTCACGTCCATATCCGACCGCCAGCGAGATCGAATCGTCCGCGTGTCCCGGCGCTATCAGGATCGGCACGCTAATCTCGCGTCCGTCTACCTTGAGTTTTACTATGCTCGAGCCGGCATTGGGGTCCTTGAGCTTTTTGTCGCTGAGCACGTCGGTACTGTCGATCCCGAGTTTAGCTGCAGTAGCAGGACTGACCAGGGCCGCATTGTCCCAGGTCAGCTTGGTAACCGGGTCTGGCAGTTCCTGCAGCCAGCCATTGTTAATATAGCTGCCGTCATCAATTTTATAGTCTGCAGTAAACACCAGTTCGAGGCCATCAACTGGCGTGGCTGCCGGTGCCTGGCTGATCAGTGAGGTCAACTGCCCAGTCGTAATCGAGGCAGGAGCTGGCTTAGCGGCAGAATTGGCGGCCATACCATTGCGCAAAAATAGCGTCCAGGCTTCATCGCCGGTTTCAGGCGCTACCTGCTCGAAGGTCTCACGCACCAGTTCCGGTCCGTCAGGCAGAACCAACTCGGTAGCTTCACTGCCTTCCTCAGCTTCTTCTGCCGGCTGCAATTCTGCGGTCAGTAAATGCAGCAGATTGTTTAGCGATAACCCATCATACAACGGCAAGATCATCGGCTGTACCGGCAGGTAGGTGCCATCTTCGGCTGTAGCATCGTCCCATTCTTCAAGAAAGTGGGTCCCCGGAACATGCCACTGGGCAAACTGACTGGTTTCATCCTCATATAACCCCAACCGGATCACCATAGAGAGCGATTGTTGCAGCTTAATCCAGTCCAGATCCACTGGTGCATCAAAGGCGGGGTTGCCACCAGCGATCACCAGGGTATCTAATGCGCCAGCTTGTATCTTAGCAGCCAGTTCCTGAATGCTAACAATTCCTTCCGGTTGTCTGGCTGGCAGAACGTCCAGCGTTTGACCGATCGCGCCCAGCGTTTGATTGATGGCCAGGGTCAGAGCATGCACGACAGCCGGCTGCAGATCGCCGGCAACAATCAGCGCCTTACCTCCCGCCTGCACCAGATCCTTCGCAGATTCTTCCAGCCACTTGACATCGACATCTACTTGACCAACTTTAGCCAGCGCAGCAGCGGCCACCTGTTGCAACATACCGTCGCCCGACAACTCTGCTATTTTCGCTGCCAGTGATGCTGCGAATGCCGGGATCTCTGAAGTCCGCAAGCGCAACCGATGATCAGCCATGCCACCAGTCACCGAAAACCGATTTTCTACCACATACAGACGATTCATCCGGTCATCCGGCTGGCGCACCCGCCGCCGCTGCGCAAACCCCTGAGAGTCGGCAACCGTTCCTTCGCCCGGCCCCAGGAAGTCAGCAGCCAGCGCGTAAATGACATCAGCCTGACTAAAATTTTTCCGTAATCTTTTACCATTACCAAAGGCGGCAGCAACTGCCTCGCGTTCGCCATTGGCAGCCAACGGCTCGTATTCGGCGATAGTAATTGACGGAAACTTCTGGCGCAGTTGATCCAGCATCCGCACCCGTGTCGGGCTGTGCTTACCATCAACCAGAATACCCAGCTTGCTGCCATCACCTACTTGCTCGCGCAATTCCTTTATGTAGCCGGTAAAATCTTCCGCCTGAACTTGCTCGCCGTTGCGAATGTATGCCGCAGAACGGTCCGGATCCCACAAATTGAGAATCGAGCCCTGGGCAAAAACATCCGTCTTGCCGCCGGTTCCCGGTACCAGTGGATTACCCTCCAGCTTGGTCGGGCGACCGTCATGGGTGGTAGCTATCAGTGGCAAACCACCCTTACGAGTCGGCATCGCAGTGGCAAAGAATAGCGGCTTGCCGGGAATCGACCATTCAGCGCTTTCACTAAATGCTGTGATATATGATTCCGGCCGTCGACAACTTGCCATTCCCAAGCCGGCCAACGCCATCGATGCTCCCATCAAACGTAAAAACCCGCGCCGCGAAACCCCGTCGACCTCTAACTCCGCTGCCCCCGCCGGAAACTCGCGCTCCAGCCACTCCTGAAACTCCGGCGTCGAGGAGTACTCTTCAAGACTGCGCCAGTATTGACGACCGCCTTCGCGCTTGGGGGGATGCTGGATAACTCTCTTCATTGCTTTATCGATGACACCCCTGACAGTTAACCGGCGGGTTGACGTTCCATTCTTCTTTTAACCTCATTCCAATCTCGGTCTGAGATGTGCCCACCGCAGGCTCCCAGTCGAGGTTATAAACTTCCGCCACCGGCCGCAGATGTTGCTCCGGTGCCCGGTGACAGTCCAGACACCAGCCCATGCTGTGCGGTTCATCATGCCAGACAACTTCCATCCGGTTGACATACCCATGACAGCTCTTGCAACTGACCCCGCGATTCACATGCACCGCGTGATTAAAATAAACATAATCAGGTGATTGGTGAATCCGGACCCACTCGATCGGCTCGCCAGTCTCCCAACTCTTCCATACCGCCTCCAGCTTCGGATGCCCGGGGCCTGCCGGGTCAGTCGGTGAAGCCGCCTTGGCTACCGACAAATGCAAATGACAGTTCATACAAGTCTGGGTAGTCGGTACATTCGAATGCCCGGCTACTTCAACGTGCGAGTGACAATAGCGACAGTCCATCCCCAACTGGTTGACATGGATCTCATGCGAAAAGGGCACCGGCTGCGTCGGCATATATCCTACCCTGGTATACTCAGGAGAAAAATAATACCACACTCCTGCCACTACCAGTGTCCCAACCGCACCGCCGCAGATCATCACCTGCAACAGCAACCAATTCATGCCTCTCGGAAATATATTCGCCATTAACTAATTTTCTAAACAAATAAGCCAAACGCCTCTTCGGCCTCCAGCAGCTTCCTCCCGGCCAATCATAAATTACCGGTGCTGCTCAGTATCAACTCGATTCAACGTCTGCTCTTATCTGCTCGCAGACTAGTTAGTGAACGTGATCAGGCAATAAAAAATGCCAAAATCTTACAAAAAAATCTGGCATGAATGAGAATAATTCTCAATCTAAATTTCATATTTTTTTCCATAGTTAGAATAACTTATATTGATTAACCTAGCGATTAGCTAAGCAGATTTAGTTCCTGACTGCTGTAACTCCAGGTATCAGATGGTTAACGCCCAGTGACCAGGAAAAGCGAACTGGGCGGGATGGCTACGGGGGTGCCCGACATTGGCATCAAAATCGAATTTCAATCAGGATTGGACCATTGGGCTTGATATAAATGTCAACACCTTCGATGAGTCTATTGGTTGAATCGTAATTCTGGCCTACTGCACCCTAGCTTGTGTTGTTGGCACTTCAAAACTCCCATTGGGAACGACTGTAGTAGCTGCGATGGTAGTGCACTTGCAGCAGTCTTAGAATTTAGCAAACACCATAGGTGGGCTGTGAGTTTACGACAACCTCTTGATAATGTGCAAACATGCCGCACTTGAGGTCATCTGCATCTGGATTGTCAGATATCGGCTTGCCAGATTGGCTAATCAGTAGAAAATTAGATTATTGAAAGAAGCATTCCAAATTTCCCGCCGATCTTTTATTCGCCGTTGCTCAGCACTTGCTGCTGCTTCGGGCTTGCCGCTGTGGTTTGTGCAACGTGAAGTAGCCGGTGCGGAAGGTACAGCAGCGGCTATCAAATCACCTAACGGGCGGCCGCGGATCGCCCTGATCGGGAGCGGCAGCATGGGCAGTGGTGGTGCCCGCAGTTCGATGCGATTTGCTGATGTGGTTGCCCTTTGTGATGTCGATCAACAGCAGATGGATAGCCGGATGGAGCGTTTCGTAGTTGATGGTAAAAAACCGGACACTTACCGGGACTTTCGCAAGTTGCTCGAGCGCGATGACATTGACGGCATCATTAACGGCACGCCCGACCACTGGCATAGCCTGATCAACATAGCTGCCGCCAGATCTGGTAAAGACATTTATTCGGAGAAACCACTGACCCTGACCATCGACGAAGGCCGGCATGTGATTCAAGCTGTTCGCGATCACCAGCGGATCCTGCAGACCGGCACGCAGCAGCGTAGCAACAAACGTTTTCGCCTTGCCTGCGAACTGGTCCGTAATGGCCGGATCGGTAAACTCCAAGAAGTCAATGTCTGGCTGCCGGCCGGCCTGCGGGAAGGTCCCTTTGAGACGCAACCCGTGCCGGATTCTCTTGACTGGGACTATTGGCAGGGACCAGCCCAAGCCTACGATTATGTACCGGAGCGCTGCCATAAATGGTTTCGATACTGGTACGAATATTCGGGTGGCACCATGACTGACTGGGGTGCCCACCATATGGATATCGGCTACTGGGCGATCGGACTGCCGGCACCCACTGCCATCAGCAGCAAGGCGCTGAGCCAGCCAATTGCCGGCGGCTATACCGTGATCGCCGATTACGAAGTCACCTTCACCTACCCGAATGGCGTGGTCTTTAATGTCAAATCAACCCGCGATGATAGCCCGTTCGGTGCCGTAATCAATAAAGATGGCCAACGTAATGGCATCCGCTTTACGGGTACCGATGGCTGGATCTGGGTCAACCGTGGCTCACTCAATGCCAGCGACCGCGAATTGCTGACCACCCCATTGCCGGAAGACGCCGAAAAGCTCTACGAAAGCAATGACCACCGGGCTAACTTTTTTGATTGCATGCAGACACGCGCAGAGCCGATCTGCAATGTCGAAACCGGCCACCTTTCCGCAACTGTCTGCCACCTCGGTGCCATCTCCTTGCGGACCGGTAAAGACCTCACTTGGGATCCTCAGCAGGAAATCTTCACCGGTGAGCATGCCGCAGAAGCCAACCAATTCATCGCCCGCGAAATGCGTGAACCATACACGTACGACTTCGTAGCCTGACTCACTGCGTGCTACTGCAAGAACTTATTCCAAACCGGCTGCCACATCAGGATGAACTTTACTGAGGAGTTCCTTTTCTTTCTCAACGAGTGGTTTAGTGGTGAATACCCGAAATTTATCATCCTCTTTGATCTGGTAGAATAACATGCAGCCAAACGCACCTCCGGGAACTTCGGCAAGCAGGATTTTCAAATCATAACCCCTGCCACTTTGAAGATTTAGCCAGTCGCCGTAGGCGGTTTGGGTATTCATGCCGGCTGCTGCACCGGTGTAACCAAACAAGGTCAGCTCACCGAGCCCGCCACCAAAGCCAAGTCCGTCACCAAGCCCCTCGGACAACCCCGGCAGGTCAGACAACTCGGTTTTTACCGGCGTTAACTTGGTATCGATGACCGGCAGGACTACTTCGGACATACGCTGCGATTGCAAGCGGGGCTGAAGTTTCGGTCGACTGGCACGTGCCTGCTGCTCTTTGATTCGCATCTTATATTGGCGCTTCTTCGGCTCGACCCGATTCAGCTTAACCGGCGCTTCAAATTGCACTGGCTCCGGCTGCAGGCGCTGGAAAATGATAAAGCCGCCAAAGATCAAAAGCGCAATGACATGCGCCGCAATGCTGATCAGAATAAATTTATAAACTAACAGCCAGATGCGACGCGGCTTCGGAGTTTGTTCACTCGATTGCTTTTGCACGGTACTAATTCATTAGCACCCAAACCTTCGATTACAATTTTTAATCAAGATGGGTGGGATAATCATTACTATTTCGCTGCTATCACAGATAGTGTCTCGCCATGCATCCGCGCCACCCACAGCAGCGGCAATTATTTAACTGGCATCTGCTGTTCCAGCTCCAACAAGCGCTGTTTCCAGGCCAGCCCAGAGGAAAAGCCACCAAGTCCACCATCAGCGGCAATGACGCGGTGACAGGGAATCCGCAGCGGCATCGGATTACGGGCACAGGCATTAGCCGCAGCTCGCGCCGCACGCGGGTTGCCGGCTTTAGCGGCCAATTGCTTGTAGCTGACTGTCCGGCCGACCGGCACTCGCATCAGCGCCCGATAAACACTGCGATGAAATTCTGGAAAAACAGC
>CAZHRP010000044.1:7051-7843 GCA_964535055.1 uncultured Chthoniobacteraceae bacterium | reverse complement strand
GTCGACTGCCAACTGATCCAGCTCGGCTAATGCTGCTGCCAGCATAGTTCGCCCGAACCGGCTTGATAATTTAGATGGTAACTCCACCTGCAACAGATGCTCCTCCTGAGATCGATAGCGGATACCGTGAACCTGCTGCCACTCACTAGTCTGACTATCTGCAACTTGGGCTGGTGGAGTTAATGTTTTCATGCGCAATTAATGACCGTGTTTAGAGAGTTCCGATTTTGGAAATTAACAAGATTGTCAATAGAGATAGCACGATCAGGAGCACCACGAATCGCAGCCGTTGAGCTTTCTGCTCTGCGCGCATCCGCGGCATTGGCCGGTTGCTCGCCCGGGCATGATAGGTATAACTTTTGAGTGATGTTGGAACATCCTGTGCGGTGCCGGAAATCCTGCGCGCGCGTTCGAGCATCTTCTGTCGGCGTCGCGCCAACTCCGCTTGTTTGCGCTTAGGGGCCTCCTCGATGAGATCCTGCAGTTCGGCCATGCGCTGTTCCAGCTCCGCCTGTTGACGTGCCAGCTCTCGTTGCTTTTCAGTTAGGGGAGTAGTAGATCGACGCATGGGGGCAATTGGTCGTTTTAACTGCGCAGTGCAAAAAACAGCAGCAATACCAATCCCAACATAAGCAGCGGCAAGGTAAATGCAAAACCCGCTTTCAACCAGTACAGGAAACTGTGCTCAGCCAGATCATCTTCGTAATTCCCGTCCTCTCCCTCCTCATCGATCACTTCACGCTCGGCCGTCGCATTAACCAGAGACTTACATTTGGTAAACTCGCCACGTGC
>CAZHRP010000044.1:0-7041 GCA_964535055.1 uncultured Chthoniobacteraceae bacterium | reverse complement strand
GCCAATGCCTTGCTGATGTCGTCAGCCAGCTGAGTTTTTGACCAATGCTTGGGGTTAATGCTTTCCAGTTTGTCGAGGTGGGCTGTGAAGGACTCACGCACCAGCCGGATTTGTTCGGTCCGCTTTTGGTTTTCGTAATCTTCCCGCTCAAGTGCTGCCAGTGCCCGCTGCAAGTTGTCGCACAATTCTGCTTTACCCTTCTCAAATTCTCCCTGCTTGCGGCTAAGTTCTTCGAGCTCCTGCTTCTGCTTTTCGATCAGGTCCTGTTGTTGCCGGAGCGTCAGCAACTGCTGCTGGGCATGCTGCACCTGCGACTCTAATTCTTCTATCGAAGATTCACTTTCATCCAGGTCGAGTAACTCCTCGACATTATCGTTATCGCGCACCATTGCTTAAGTAATCATTCGCTACCAGGTATTCCAAGTCAAAACTGAAGATTGCGAACCCGCCGCAGGGCCAAAGTCATCGGTACCAGCAACGCAGCCAGACTGATCACCAGCGACAGGGCGTAGGCAACTCCGGTCCATAGCAGACGGGTCGCAGCTGGCATCTGTGGAGCAGATAGCTCGAGCGCCGCCGGCAACACAATCAGTGAAATGTTGCCGATGATATACAAAAAGCTCAATACCAGGCATAAGGTACCACCGAACCCGGAAACGATTTTCGACGGATTGTCTTCTTTAAGGTTGGGGAAAATAGCGCCCAGTCCCACTGCCAACCCGCATAGGGCTGCGCTCATCAGCGTGATCGCAGTCAGAAAAAATATCACTCGCAGTGGTGGTAACCCGAGGGTCAGACTGGAGGCCAACATCAGGCTACATGTAATCAGCGTGGCTGACAGAAATGCCATCCAGAACTTCTGCAATAATACCTTGGGTAAGCCGATCGGTGCCAACCCTATGATCCACAGACGCCGACCCTCGAGACTGAACTGCGGAAACACAAATCGAGTCGTCAACGTCGACAGAGTCAAAGTGCACGCACCCAAATTTAAATAGCTGACAGTGACACTCCAGAACTGGTTCTCAAAGTCATAGGAAACATTGCGTAAGTTTAAAATGTAAATACACAACAACCCGAAAAAGACCGCAAACTGAGTCCACTGGCTGGGGTCGCGCCAGAAGATTTTGCCATCTTTCAGGATCAGCGCTTTGAGTGGTCGTCCGCCCAGAGGAAATGCTTCGATCAGCCACCCCCACCAGCCAGCACTGGTGCGCCGGGTCGCCCGCTCGCGCTGGTTACGCCGGTGCAGGCTGGCTGTGCGATGGGTCGCAAAATACGACCAGCTGGAATAAAATTTGCGCCCCGCCAACTCAACCCCAAGCAGCACCGCAAACAACGCGTTACTGCTGAGTAGTAAAAAATAAAAGATGCCGACATTATTGATCCCCTGGCTCCAGGCGACTACCGATTGTGCCGCCCAGGCGCTGGGCAGCAACGGGTTCAAACTCAACCTGGTATGCTGCAGCAGGCGCTCAAATGATACCACTTGTTCGACACTGACCGCATCCTCTTCACTGGCCGGTTGCATGCCGACCGTGATAACCAATAGCCCTGCTGCAAACACGATCATCAGGGCAAATTTCACCCACCGTTTGGCCAGCAGTCGGACAATCAATAAAATCAGCCACGAGCCAAAAACTGCCGGCAAAACTACGAAGGGCACATACACCAGCAACACCTTAAAATAAAAATCAACCTCCACCCCATGCACCCGGCCAAATGCTGCCATCAGTGGCGCACTCAGAAATATCAATGCCCAGCTCGAAATGATCAAAGCTTCCAGAAATTTCCACAAATAGACGTAGCGATGCGGGATCGGCAGCGACAGAAACCATTCTGTCTCACGGTTCTTAAACAACGTCGTGTAGGCGGTGATGACATTGGAAAATATCAGCATGATAAAAAAGAAGCCGAAGATCAGGTAGAGAATCCGCTGCGAGAGCAACAACCCGATCACCGGAAAGGCATACACATACTCCAAGCCTTTGTAGAACAACAAATACCCGATCAGAAGATATCCAAGCACGAAGGCGACCAGCACTGCAATCAATAGCCGCGACTGGTTGCGCAAAGTGGACAACCTGCCGCACAACGTCCGCCACGTCATCCAACCAAGCAACCGGAACAATTCAGGCAATGATAATGTAGCAGCCGCAGATGACACGGCATTTAATTACGCCAATTCCCCGCAACTTGCAATCGACAACGCTAGTTGCCAAATACATGCAATCTATTTTCTCTGAGGATTATGTCTAATACCGTTTCCGAAGAGGCTTGAGTAAGTATCTCTTTCATAATCGTACCTCACAGGCAGAACATCTAGCCCGGATAAATCACAAGCCATCTACTGCGACCAGCGCTAGGAACTTTGCTGCCAGACAGCTGAAATTACACGGCCGTACCGCTGCTACTGCCGCGAAAGCAAAGCTCGATTTCATCAACACTGAAGCCGGATGGCAGCATTTTCTGTAATGACTCATGCGCTTCGGACGTCAGTGCAACGTCATGCACCTTACCGGTGCGCTTACAGAAAAAATGAGCATGCTTGTGGGTTTCCCCATCATCAGGGCAATATCTGCTGGCCTGGCGCCGCTGATTAACTTGCCGGATCAAACCGCAATCACGGAGGGTTTCCAGACAGTTATAAACCGTAGCCATCGAGATACCCGGAAATTGGGCCCGCGAGCGTTCAAATACCAACTCCGCGGTAGGGTGATCACGTTCTTCCAGCAACACCGAGTATACGACCTGGCGCTGCCTGGTCGCACGTAGACCGTGCTGCACCAACGCCCGGCTCAGCTGTTTTTTATCGTCCTGGCTGAGTTCCACAATACTTGATGATAGCTACTGGCTCTGGAAAATCAAGCCCTCTTAGCTTGCCTGTCGGCACCTGGCTAAACGCGCAGCCAGTTGGATGGCGGCTATCATACTGTCCGGTCGTGCCATACCTTTGCCGGCAAGATCATAAGCTGTGCCATGATCTGGACTGGTCCTGATAATTGGCAAGCCCAAGGTTGTATTCACACCACTATGAAATGCATTTAATTTTAATGGGATTAAACCCTGGTCATGATACATGCACAGGACCGCATCATAATACCCTTCGCAAGCCTGATAAAAAACTGTATCAGGCGGGTGAGGGCCCGATACGTCGGCTGCCCCAGCCAGTTTGATGGCCAGTTCCTTGACTGCCGGGAGAATAATTGTTTCCTCTTCTATGCCGATGGTCCCGCACTCTCCGGCATGCGGGTTCAGCCCGGCCACCGCCAACCGTGGCTGCTCGATGGCAAAAGCATTGCGGACAAACTCCGCAAGCAGACAACCAACACGGACAATTTCGTTCGTTTCCAGACACTCATGCACCTTGCTTAACGCGATGTGAATCGTAACCAGCCCGACTGTCAGGCTACCACCGGTCAAAGCCATGGCAAAGTTTTCGACCCCACATCGCTCTGCCAGAAATTCCGTCTGCCCCGGGTAAAGGAAGCCGACATTCTGCAGCGCTACTTTTGAAACCGGTGCTGTAACTAATGCTGCGAGCTTCCCGGAGCGGGCTTGATCGACTCCCATTTCGAGCGCCGCTATTGCCGCTGCCGCACCGGCATCGGTTGCCACCCCGGCTTTAGTGTCAGGCGGTGGCTCGCCGATCAATCGGTATTCGAAGTCAGTCGGCAGCTTACCTGATGCGAGGGCTGCGGCAGTGACCTCCGGACCGATCCCTGCCGGGTCACCCAGTGTAATTCCAATGACAGGCACCCGAGTCGCGGGCATCGAGGTTAGAACATTTTGATGAAGGCCTTATCGCGCAAGGTCTCCATCCATTCTTCTTGTTTGGCCAGCCGCTCTTCCTGCAGCAACTTTGACTCGATCTCGCTGCGCACTTCAGTCAGCGGTCGGGTGCTTGAGCTTTTGCGGGCTTCCACCATTAGGATGTAATAAAAGTCGCCAAGCTCAATAACCTGGCTGATTTCACCTGCCCGGAGCTTGAAAATTTCGGAGGTCAGCTTCTCAGTCAGGGTATCGCGTTCGATCCAGCCCCAATCACCACCAACATCACGGGTGCTATCATCGGAATACATCTGCGCCATACGTTCGAAATCTGCACCGCTGGCCAGCTTGTCTCTGATTTCATCAGCGATGGCTTTCTGGGTCTGATCTTCTGCACCCTCTTCCCCGCTCTCTTTATTGATTTTAATCAAGCGCAGCTTTACCTGCTCGGGAGTAGAAAAGTCGGATCGATGTTCGCTGTAGTATTGCTCGATTCGCCTGGGCGAGATCAGAACATTGCGCCTGACATTCTGCTGCCGCATCGCTTGCACTATAATTTTTTCACGCTCCATGTCGCGAAATCTTGAAATTGTGAAGCCCTGGGCCTGCAGGGTCTTCAGGAATGCTTCCAGATCGCCGCCAAATTGCTCCATTACCAGGTCGTCAATATGCTGGTCGAGCATCCGGTCAGGAATCTGCAGTTCGCGCGCCTGGAATTCCTGAATGATCAGCTGGCGGTCAATCAAGTCCTGCAGCACACTTTTGCGGGCATCCTGAATTTTTTCAATCAACTCACGCCCGCTGAACATCGAGCTAAGCACACGCTCCCGCGCGGCTACCACTTCGCGCACCTGCGAGAATGTTATAACCTCCCCGTTTACTACGGCTGCAATACCATCTACCAACTGCGAGTTATCCTCCTCCTGCGCAAATAACACAGCGCCGGATATCAGCAGTGCAACAGCAAACAAAGCGGCGAAGAAATTACAACGTATCATACTAATCATACCTACAAACTTGAGATCATCTCGGCAATCTGGCGGAGCTTATTTGCAGATGAGCTTACTGTCAAGCGGGGAAACTTCCCGTCCGGCATCAGGTAGCTGCCATTTCGCGAGAGCATCACTTTGCCATCCCGTACTTCTACCCGCGATAACTTGGCCTGCCCGGCCCTGATCCGAATTTCAGCTAGCACTAACAAATTATCCAATGGCTCCGGCAGTCGTCCGAAGCGATCGCGCCACGTCTTGCGCAAACGATCAAGTTCCGGCAGCGCTGCCAGTGAGGAAAGTTCCCGGTAAGCAGCGATCCGTGCCTGTGAGTCGCTCAGCAGAGCGGCTGGAAAAAATGCCGGTTCCGGACTGCCAGTATCTTGTTTTGCCTGGTAAGTTGCTTCATTGGTAATCAGGAAGTCGATATCCACAGGAGTTTCTGTACGCAGTGACTGGCGTTCTCCTTTTAATTTAGCAATCGCCTGTTTGAGCAGTTGGCAATAAAGGTCGAAACCGATTGCCAGTATATGACCACTTTGCGCAGTGCCCAGCAAATTACCGGCACCACGAATCTCCAGGTCGCGCATCGCTACCCGGAACCCCGCCCCAAGATCAGAATACTGCCGGATTGCCGCAATCCGCTTGCCGGCTTCACCACGGGTCAGCATGTCGCGCGGTAACAGGAAATAAGCATAGGCTTTATTCTGGGCACGCCCAACCCGGCCACGCAGTTGGTACAGGTCAGCTAAGCCAAAGCGGTCGGCACGGTCGATCAGGATGGTATTGGCATTGGGAATATCCAAGCCACTTTCGATAATGGTAGTTGCTATCAGGACATCGGTTTCACCGTTGACGAAGCGATGCATGACGTCCTCCAGTTGCTCTTCATCCATCTGGCCGTGACCAACATCAATTCTTGCTGCGGGACAAAGTTTGGCCACCGTCCGCCGCATGTGGCCGATGGTGGCCACCCGGTTATGCAGCAAAAATACCTGCCCGCCACGCTTCAGCTCCCGCTCAATCGCATCACGTATCACCCGCTCGTCATACGGGCAGATCACCGTCTCAACTGGCAGTCGGTTTGGCGGGGGTGTCTCAATTACCGACATATCCCGCGCACCCATCAGCGAAAGGTACAGGGTGCGCGGAATCGGCGTGGCACTTAGTGTCATCACATCAACCAGCCGAAAACGCTCTTTGAGCTTTTCTTTGTGTTTTACGCCGAAGCGTTGTTCTTCATCCACTACCACCAACCCAAGCTTGGCAAAGCTGACATCTCCAGACAGCAAGCGGTGGGTACCAATAACAATATCCACACTGCCATCAGCCAGGCCCCGTAAGGTCTCGCGCTGTTCGCGCCTGGCTACAAACCTGCTCAGCTCCCGGATCACGACCGGGTAGTCGGACATCCGTTCTGCAAAAGTTTGCATATGCTGTTGGGCCAGCACGGTGGTCGGCACCAGCAGCGCAGCCTGCTTGCCGTCCATCACTGCTTTGAAAGCGGCACGGATAGCAACCTCGGTCTTACCAAACCCGACATCGCCGCAAATCAAACGGTCCATTGGCCGCCGTGATTCCATGTCCATTTTGGTATCATTGATTGCCTTGAGCTGATCGGGAGTTTCGCTGTACAGGAAGGACGCTTCGAATTCCTCCTGCCAGCGGGAGTCCGGCTCGAAGGCGTGTCCCTCTGCACTCTCGCGCTCGGCATGCAGCTCGAGCAGGTTGGCAGCATAGTCGAAGACTGCTTTCTCAGCAGCCCGGCGTGCTTTTTGCCACTTGCCATCGCCCAGCTTGCTCAGTTTGGGTGAATGCTTGCCCAAGCCGACGTATCGCCCAACCAGGTAGGCATGCTCAACCGGCACCAGCAGTCTGGCTTCATCCGCAAATTCGATCTCGAGCGCATCACAAGTTACGCCAGCCGCATTCTCGGCCGTTGTCATCCCGCGGTAGATGCCGATTCCCTGCTCGACATGTACCACTAGTTCATCCTGTTCGAGCGAGGTAAAGTCGACAGCGACGCGCGATGACTGGAGGGCCGCGCGTTGTTGCTGTAACCGTCTGCCGGCGGTCATGCGATAACGACCAAAAATTCCGGCATCGCTGAGGACGGCCAGGCGCGCTTCAGGAATGACTACTGAACTGGCCAGCGAGCCTGTGACAAATACCAGCCCTTCGCGGCTGAAGCCTTCGTTCTCGAAGACATCTACCAGTCGCTGAACTTCACCCTCGTTATTACAGACAAAATAAATCGACCACCGCTCGCCGCGCCAGGCAT
>CAZHRP010000043.1:7462-14846 GCA_964535055.1 uncultured Chthoniobacteraceae bacterium | reverse complement strand
CCAAGCACCTCACGCTGCGTCTCGCTACGAAGTTTGTGATTGATCCGGGTTAGCTCCCACAATTCGACTGGAATTGAGTTTTTAGTATTTTGGGTTGATATCAAATGATCATCCAGCGTGGGGTTTTCTTTTTGTAGGCCAGATAGTCGTCACCGAATATGTCGTAGAGTTTGGCTTCTTCCCAGGGGATCACGAGGAAGGAGATGGCTAACGGGAACAGCAGCGCGGTGAGCATGGCGCTGAGGCTGTTGATAGCGATTGCAAAGCCGAGCAGCGCCAGCAGGATTCCGGCGTACATCGGGTTGCGGGTGATCCGGTAGGGGCCGGTAGTTACTAATGCGGATGGCTTGGCAAATGGCGCTATGGCGGTATCTGCTTTGCGAAAGTGCGTGAATGCCCAGAGCGGCAGCCAGGCACCGGTGGCAGCAATGCATGAGCCGATGATTTGCAGTGGCAGCGTCGGCAGGTCGAATGGCAAGTCTAGCGGCAGCAACCACAGGCCGATGATCAACTGCAAGCCAAACGTCGCGAAGAATAAAGCAGCAGTCAGGAACTGCCTGGGGTGCCCAGTAAACCCGCTATGCCTGAATAGGGGCATCGGCGCACATTCAAAAAACCATGGTTAATTTTCGAGGATTTCGACTTCGTATCCGTCAGGGTCGGTGATAAATGCCATTTTGCGGCCACCACTGGTGAATTGCTGGTGCCAGTCGTCCGGCCAGACTTCGATGCCGGCGTCGGCAAGCATCTGGCAATGGGCGACAATATCGTCGACGCCGATGCAGGTATGCATCAGATCTTCCGGGAATTTCACTTCAAAGTCCGGCGAGTAAGTCAGCTCCAGCATGTGTGCGTTGCCGGGAATTTCCAGATGCACGATTTGGTTGCCGGCAGGCGACTTGTCGCTGCGCTTGACGACCTGGAATCCGCAGGTTTTTGCGTACCAGTCGATGGATTTTTCAAGGTCGCTGACCCGGATGCGTGTGTGTAGAAATTTTGTACTCATAGCTATCAACTAACCAACTCTGCTCGATTGTGCAAGCAGGCTATTTCTGATTAATATACTTGCGTGTTTCGCTGGCAATCACGCCGCTGAGCAGGAGCAATGCAATCAGGTTGGGAACGGCCATGAGTCCGTTCAAGATATCCGAGAACGTCCAGACGACACCGAGTGGAACCGTGGCGCCAATAAACACAAAGATGACCCAAAGAATGCGGTAGGGGATGATCGCTTTGATGCCGGCCAGATACTCTACTGCCTTCTCGCCGTAGTAGGACCAGCCAAGGATTGTTGAAAAAACAAATGTGGCCAGACCGATTGCGAGAAACAATGGCCCGTAGAAGCCAAAGTCTGCGAAGGCTGCGGCAGTCAGCGAGCCGGCGTCGTCGCTTTCCCGCCAGTGGCCGGAACTGACCAGCACTAAGCCGGTGATGGCACAAATAACGACTGTATCCCAGAGGGTGCCACTGGCAGATACCAAGCCTTGTTCCACTGGGTTACGGGTTTTTGCGGCGGCCGCGGCGATCGGTCCGCTACCCAGTCCGGATTCATTGGAAAACAATCCCCGCGCAACCCCGCTCCTTATCACCTCAGTGATTGCCGCGCCGAGGAAGCCACCGCCGACAGCCGCCGGATTAAATGCGCTGGTAATAATCAGCTGGATCGATTCCCCGAGCACCGACCAGTTATTAATAAGGATCGCCAGGCAGCCAATGATATAAATCAAGGCCATGATCGGTACCAGGAACTTGCAGACATTGGCAATCCACCGGACGCCACCCAGAATTACCACCGCGGTCAGTATTGCCAGGATCGAGCCGGTTGCTATGCGAATAATCAATTCGGTTTCAGCGGAAACTTGATCCACCTGCTGGAAGTTGGCGACATTTTCGATGACCTGGCTGACCACTGCATTGGACTGGGTCATGTTGCCGATGCCGAATCCAGCCAGCGCGGTAAAGAGCGCGAATATAATACCCAGCCACTTGGCATTGAGGCCTTTCTCCAGGACATACATCGGTCCGCCTGCCATCTCGCCGCGGGCATTCTTGATCCGGTACTTAATGGCAAGTACGGCCTCACCGTACTTGGTTGCTATGCCGAAGACACCGGTCAGCCACATCCATAACACGGCACCCGGACCGCCTGCAACAATGGCCGATGCGACACCAATGATATTTCCGGTGCCGACAGTTGCGGCCAGTGCCGTTGTCAATGCGCCAAAGTGCGAAATGTCGCCTTCACCGCGCGGCTTGCTTAAGGTCAGGCGGATCGCTTTCGGTAGATAGCGTTGGATGAAGCCAAGCCGGAAGGTGAGGAATAAGTGGGTGCCCAGCAACAGGATCACCAGCGGCCAGCCCCAGACGAACCCGCTGATGTGGCCCAATGTCTCAGATAATTGCTGCATGTTGCAGCAGATTCATTGCAGCAGTCTGCTGTAAGCGCAAGCAACTATTCCATACCAGTGGTGTTAGATCATTTGATAACAGACAACAAAGTGCCGGCAACGGCATCAACAAAATAACTCCAGGAAAGGAAAACAATGAAAGCAATTCTAACAATATGTATAGCCGCTATTATCAGCTTCAGCCCGACACTCTTTGCCCAGGCAGGCGCTGGTAACCGCGGTGGTGAATTCAGAAAGCTGGTCGGAAGTACCCTGACCCAGGATGAACGCGAGCAATTGCGTGAAGCGATGGCGGCCATAAAGGATGACCCGGAAGTGCAGGCGGCCCGTGAAGCTGCGCAAGAAGCCCGTGACAATGCCCGGGAAGTAACCCGCGAAGCATTGCTGGCCGAAGATCCCAGCCTCGAACCGGTGCTCGATCGCATCCGTGATACGGTTGAAGACCGGCGCGCTGCCAAACAGGAGAAGCGCGGCAAACGCCAGCAACAATAAAAAAATCCTGAACCTGCCAACAGATAAAGCCGGAGTGGGTCAACTGCTCCGGCTTTTCTGTGCTTGCTCGAATGGATGCCGAGCAGGTATTGCTCGACCATGCAGCTTAGCCAAATTGCTGTGCAGCTTTTCACCTTGCGCGATTTGCTTGGATCGGTGGGACAAATTGCCGACACCTTGCAGCGGGTAAAGACGATTGGCTATTCAGCCGTCGAGGTAGCTGCGATAGACTTTGCACAGTTGCCGGTTGCCGAACTCAAGCAGTTGCTGGACGGTGCGGGGTTGGGTGCCTGTGCGTTGCATGGCAATCCCGAGCGGATGCTGGATCAGCCGGCAGTTGAGCTCGAGTATGCCAGCCAGTTGGGTGTCGACTATCTGGTCTACCCATACCCGGCAGGTATCGATACGAATAATGCTGCAGATATTTCCCGGCTGCTGGACGGTCTGCGCAGGTGTGCCGAGTTGGCTGCCGGGCACGGGGTGGCCATTGCCTACCACCATCATCACCACGAGTTTAAGCAAGCCTCAGGGAAGTTACTGATCGATACCATTTTTTCTGAACTCGAGCAGGTGGGGGGAGTGGCTGAGCTGGACACTTATTGGGTCCAGTACGGGGGTGGTGATCCGGTTGGGTGGTGTCGTAAAATGTCCGGACGACTACCCCTGCTACACCTGAAAGACTACCGCATCAATGCCGGCAATGAGGTTGAGTTCGCAGAAGTAGGCCAAGGTAACCTCGATATGCAGGAGATCATTAGCGCAGCCGGTAGTTCCGGTTGCCGCTGGTATATCGTCGAGCAAGACGAATGCCAGGGTGATCCGCTGGTGGCAATCAGTCATAGCTTTAGGTTCCTGTCTGGGTTGTGTGACTGATTTGCAGGGCAAGGATTTCGCTTGCATGGCAGCCAGTGCTGGAAAGAATGCAGCGCAGGCGTGTACCGGAGTATGTTCGGGGGGTAAACCGCCTTAAGAGATATGAATAAATTACTTGTAGAATTTATAGGTACCTTCTTTCTGGTATTTACGATCGGCTGCGTGGTCCAATCTCCTGATCCGGGAGTGGTGGCTCCGTTGGCGATTGCGGGGGTCCTGATAGCGATGATTTATGCCGGTGGCCACATTTCCGGGGCTCATTATAATCCCGCAGTCAGCATTGCGATGGCGGTCATTGTCATGGGTATGGCTGAGGTGCAGGGGATTTGGTTGTACCTTACGGCAACGACGCTGGGTGCAGTGTTGGCAGTATTCGCATTTAAAGCCGTGCAACCACAAACCAACGACAATTGACACGGCCGGAATCAGATACCACCATGCTGATTGTGCTAAGGCTTAGTGGAACAAACTAATGACACTTACTCACTTGCTAACACCTGAATTGGTAAAGCTTGACCTGGAGGCAGCAGATCGCTGGTCGGCGATAGACGAAATGGTGGACCTGCTGGTGGCCTCCAGCAAAATTGACCCTGATAACCGCGAAGGGATCCTGCAGGAGTTGAAGAAGCGCGAGGAGTCGATGAGTACCGGGATCGGCTACGGGGTGGCGATTCCGCATACCTCATCGCAACTGGTGACCGATGTGGTGGCTGCCTTTGCGCGCTCCGAGCGCGGGGTGGAATTTGAAGCGTTGGATGGCGCACCCGTTCATTTCATCATCCTGTTCGTGGTGCCACAGAATGAATTTCAAAGCCACCTGCGGACGCTGGCAGCAATTGCCAAATTTTTAAATGACAGGGCGGTGCGCGAGCAGCTTCGTGACGCTGAGAGTACCGAAGAGATTCTGCAAATATTGAGCGAGAATAGCGATGACTAGCGGTGCGCAGCATGAGTAGTGCACCAACTATTGCAAAGTTACTGGCAGATCGGGTCCAGCAGGCGCTTCAAGTTCTGGATCTGGACGGGGTTGCAGTTCACGTGACTGCTGCCAGTGATCGCAGGTTTGGTGACTACCAGACCAATGTCGCGATGGTACATGCCAAGCAACAGCGGCGCAACCCGCGCGAGCTGGCACAACAAATCGTCGACCAAATCGAGGTCGTAGATTTGTGCACCAGCGTCGAGATCGCTGGTCCGGGGTTCCTGAACTTTCGTTTGTCAGACGACTTTCTGCTCGGGCGCCTACGGGATCTGAGCAGCGGAGTACTGCCACTGTTGGCAAAAACCGAAGATCCGCTACGGGTGATAATCGATTTTAGTTCGCCCAATGTGGCCAAGCCGATGCATGTCGGGCATATCCGCAGCACCATCCTCGGCGATGCCCTGTCACGAATTGCCAGGGCCTTGGGGCATGAGGTGGTGACCGATAACCACATTGGTGATTGGGGTACGCAATTTGGCAAGGTGATCTACGGGTGGCAGCATTTTCTCGATCGCGAAGCCTTGCAGCAGCAGCCGATCGTCGAGTTAGTCCGCCTGTACCGCAAAGTCAACGAGCTGTCAGAAGCAGACGCTGCAGTGCTGGATGCCTGCCGTGGCGAATTGGTCAAACTGCAGTCGGGTGATCCGGATAGTTTAGCGGTTTGGCAGGAAACGGTGAGTCTTTCGCGCAGTGAGTTTGATGCGATTTATCGCAGGCTTGACATTCATTTTGATGAGACTCTGGGAGAAAGTTTCTATAACCCGCGACTGGCGCCACTCTGCGACAAGCTGGAGGCGCAGGGTATCGCTGAAACTAGCCAGGGGGCGCTCTGCATATTTTTTCCGGACATTGCTGAGCTGCAGGATAAACCGTGTTTGATCCGTAAAAGTGACGGCGGGTTTCTGTATGCGACGACTGATCTGGCGACCTTGGAGTATCGTGCCGAACGCTGGCAACCGGATGAAGTCTGGTATGTGACAGGTGCTCCGCAGCAATTGCATTTCCAGCAGGTCTTTGCCGCTGCCAGCAGAATGGGGGTTGAGGTCAGTTGCCGGCACATAGCATTTGGCAGCATATTGGGGGAAGACCGCAAACTCATGAAAACGAGGTCCGGTGATAATGTTCAACTGCTCGATGTGCTGGATGAAGCGGAAAAACGAGCTCGCCAAATGTTGCTGGAAAAAAATCCCGACTGGCAGCAGGAGGAACTTGATACGCTTGCCGGAATAATCGGGCTGGGCGCGGTCAAGTTTGCCGAACTGTCCCAGCACCGGATGACTGACTATGTCTTTTCCTGGGAGCGAATGCTTTCCTTGCAGGGTAATACCGCCCCGTATTTGCAGAATGCCTATGTGCGAATCCGCTCGATATTTCGCAAAGCCAGCGATTTCGGGGAGAATGACATTCCGGCATGCCTGTCCGGGCTGCATAGCGCCGAGCGCGAACTGGCCTGTAGCATTCTACGCTTCAGCGAGGCGGTCGCAGCTGTTCTGGACGAATTTCGGCCGAACCTGCTGGCCAATTATCTGTATGATCTGGCGACAACATTTCATGCATTTTACGAGGCTTGCCCGGTTTTGAAAGCCAATGCTGATAGTCGCAGTTTCAGGTTGGCACTCTGTGACTTGACGGCGCAAACTCTGCAGCAGGGCCTCGGGTTGTTGGGAATCAAGGTGCCGGAGCGAATGTAACCAGTGGCCGTCGACCCGAAACCAGTTGCGGGTGTGATACTGGGGACTTTCCTGCCGCGGGAGGCCTTGCATGTGTACCGTCAGGTAACCGGGTTGAACCGCTATCAGGTGCATGTATTTGCCCGCAAGTTTATCAATTCTGAGCAATTTGATGGTGTCCGTACATCGCAGCTGGTGAGCCCGCTGAGCAGTGAGCTGAGAAGGTTCTGGTACCGCAAGATCCGGCGCGGCCCGATCATTGCTTACCCGGGTGAAGCGCGAAAGTTGGAGAGCCAGCTGGCAGCGCAGCAGGTCAGGCTGACGCATATCTACTTCGGGCAGAATGCAATTTACTGGCGTCCATACTTAATCAGGAAAACGTTGCCGACAGTTATTTCATTTCATGGTGCTGATGGTGCGGTAGGTATGTGCGGGCATGCCAGCAGGCTGGAATTGGCACGCGTCTTTGATGCCGTGGAATTAGTGCTGGTGCGTTCGCAGGCGTTGCTGGATGCAGTGGCCGAGCTGGGTTGTCCACGGGCTAAGCTGCGGGTGCAACGCACTGCGATTCCGCTCGCCAGTTTCCCGTTCCAGCAGCGGCATCTACCACCGGACGGTCGTGTCATTTTGCTGCAAGCCAGCAGGTTTATTGGCAAAAAAGGCTTGGACGATTCCATACGTGCGTTTGCTGAATTGCGCCAAGCATTACCCCAGGCACGCCTGATCCTGGTGGGTGACGGTCCTGATCGCGAGCGGCTTATCAAACTGGCGCATGACCTGGATATTGCGGAGAGCATCGAGTGGCCGGGGTTTGTCGACCAGCAGGCGTTACGCGAATACTATTCGCGAGCGCATGTTTTTTTGCACCCCAGTCGGGTCACTGCCGATGGTGACAGCGAGGGCGTGCCAAATTCACTGCTCGAAGCAATGGCCTGTGGAGTGCCGGTTGCTACTACCCG
>CAZHRP010000043.1:0-7452 GCA_964535055.1 uncultured Chthoniobacteraceae bacterium | reverse complement strand
CGGCATGGTGGTATTCCGGAAGTGATCACTGATGGCAGCGAGGGGTGCCTGGTGGAGGAGGGAGATTGGCAAGGTTTGGCCAAGCAGGTTCAGACGCTGCTGGGTGATGAAAGCAGGTATGCTTCTATGAGTTATGCTGCAGGAGCACGGGTGCGTAGCGAGTTTAGTAGTGAGCTGCAGCTGCAACGATTACAGGACCACTATGATGAAGCCCGTGAGTTGTATAAGTATTGAGGCGTCAAATGATTTGGCTCGCTGGGACCGGCTGTCCTGATGCGACTGAAAAGTTTCGCCTGCGAGTAATTTTCCGCTTCATTAGCGCCAACAATCGGGCATTATCCTGCGCATGGTAATCTGCTTGGCGACATGGGTGCATGACTGGAGCCCATTCCTGATCGAGTTTGGCAATGGCCTGGGTATCCGCTGGTATGGATTATCCTATGTTCTGGGGTTTGTCTTTGGCTTTTGGATGATGAAATGGCTGGCCAACAATGGCTACTCGGAAATTGCCTCGCAGAGGGTGGGGGACTTTATCGCCGGTGTAGCTTTTTTTGGGGTGCTGGCCGGCGGGCGCCTCGGGTACATGCTATTCTACAATTTTGACGAATTCCTGCGTGAACCGTGGATCACATTTCAGGTCTGGGATGGTGGCATGTCCAGCCATGGTGGCATTCTTGGCATAGTCATATTCACATGGTTTTATGCCAGACGGAACAAGATCAGCTGGCCGGGACTGGGAGACAACCTGGTGGTGGTTGCACCATTGGGAATTTTTATGGGCAGAGTAGCGAATTTTATCAACGGCGAGCTGTACGGCAGGATTACTAGTGTGCCCTGGGGGGTAAAATTTCCCAAGGAATTCTTCACTAATGACTCAGCACCGGACGATTTCTATCAGGCGCTGGAGACGGCCAACCAAATCAGTGATGTATCCGTGCCCCCCGATCAACTGGTGGCTGCTATTTATGCAAATGATGCGGTGCGCGAAGCAGTAGCGCCCTTCATCTCGGTCAGGCATCCCTCGCAAATTTATGAAGCATTGCTCGAGGGCCTGTTGCTGTTCGTGGTGCTGCTGGCTATCCGGTTGCGCTGGAAAAACCTGCGGCACGGGATTTTGACTGGCGTGTTTTTTGTCGGCTATGCGGTGGTCCGAATCATTGGTGAAATGTACAGGCAACCGGATGCGTCCCTGGTGCTGAATCTTACCAGAGGACAATTCCTGTCGTTGTTCATGATCGTGATCGGTGCGCTTTTCCTGTGCTTCGCCGGCAAAGGCAGAGTCCGTGAGACCACAGACTGTAAATAGCGAAATCCAAGCCCAACGCTGTAGACAAGTGCCTCGCGCTGGTCGCAGTCCCGACTACATCGGGGTCTGCGCCTCACTACGATAGATGGCTTGTGATTTATCCGGGCTAGGCTTCCTCTTTAGCAGGCTTGTTTTTTGCCTTGCTGGTTGGAGTCACCTCGATCACATCATCGTCTTCGACGATGGGAGCATCAACCCATTCGATGTATGCCATCGGTGCCGCATCACTTTTGCGCGCACCCAGTTTGATGATACGGGTGTAACCTCCGTCGCGATCGGCTGCACGCGGTGCTACTTCCTCGAACAACTTTTTAACCGCATCTTTTTCGTGCAGGACAGCGACCGCGGTACGGCGGGCATGCAGGTCGCCACGCTTACCTAATGTCACCATCCGTTCGGCAAGCGGTCTTAGTGCTTTGGCTTTAGCCAGGGTGGTCTGAATTCGATTATGTTTGATTAAACCACAGACCTGATTAGCCAGCAGCGCATTGCGGTGCTGGGCTTTGCGTCCGAGTTTGATGGTTTTCTTCTGGTGTCTCATAGCGCTTGAGCAATCTATTGATTAGGATTCTTCAGAATTTGCACCTGCCGGAACTTCTTCATCATCCGGAATGCCTGATAAGTCAATCGAAGACAGGTCATCGGCACTAGCAGTAAATCCTGATTCATCCGGCAGGTTGACCAGTCCGTCTTCGAATTTCATTCCCAGTGATAAGCTGAGTTGCTGCAGCTTATCTTTGATTTCATTGAGCGATTTTTTACCAAAGTTGCGATATTTCAGCATCTCGTTTTCACTCTTCATAGCCAGTTGCCCGACCGTCGTAATGTTGGCATTGTTGAGGCAGTTGGCGGCACGTACTGACAACTCGATCTCATTGACGCTCATGTTCAGCAGCTTTTTGAGTCGGGTGTTTTCTTCACTTACTTCTTCTGGTGTTTCGTCAAATTCTACCTGACTGTCGTCGTAGTTAACAAACACATCAAGATGGTGACGCAGGATCGCTGAAGCCTCGAGAACCGCCTCTTCAGGCGTTAACCGGCCGTCGGTCCAGACGTCGAGTATCAACATATCAAAGTCGGTACGCTGACCCACGCGGGTATTTTCAACATTGTATTTTACCCTCGTAACTGGTGAAAAGATCGAATCAATCGGGATGATTCCGATGGGCATATCGGAGCGTTTATTTTCATCTCCGGTCGCGAAGCCACGGCCTTTTCTGACCGAAAGCTCAGCCTCAAACTTCATCTTTTTATCGAGTGTGCAAATGAGCTGGTCTTTGTTTAGAACTTCGCAGCCGGCTACTTCCTCGATATCACCTGCAGTTACCGGACCTTCTTTGTTTACCGCGATAGTGAGTGACCGCATTTCATGGTCTTCCGCCTTGAATTTAATCTTTTTAAGATTCAGAACAATGTCTGTCACATCTTCTACGATTCCCGGCAAGGTGCAGAACTCGTGGGGTGCGTTGGCGATCCTCGCCGCGGTAATAGCTGCCCCTTCCAGCGAGGAGAGCAGTACCCGGCGCAAGGAATTCCCCAGGGTATGTCCGAAACCTGCTTCAAATGGTTCGGCATGAAATTGAGCGTATGTGTCTGTAGCAGTCTCCTCCACTTTGGTAAGAGACTTCGGCATTTCGAAACGACCTAATCTAACTGGCATATCATATATTCTTTCGCATCGGGTTTCCCCCGTCGCTGCAATCATTTCGCCACTAGCGAAGACCCGGGGACCTACGATGCTGATTACTTTCAGCGAACGGTTAATCAAATAAAGAATTTCCATAACTGCAAGAAAAAAATTAGAAAATAATTGAGCCAGTCAGCATAATGCGATGAGCTTATCGGATCGGGGGGATTTCCTGATTGGTTAGCAAGCGGCATAAGTACACAATAAACGGACATGGGATTAATATTTTGGCCTGAAGATGTGCAGGGGTTGACCCAGTTTGGAGTCAAGGGCGAAGAACTGCATTCCTTGTCCGAGGCAGGTGCTGTGGTGCCGGACTGGTTCCTGATTCCGCCAGAGGCATTTTATTCCAGCCTGACTGAAGAGGAATATGATGAACTGCTGGCTGCTTCTGAAAGTGAGCGAGTGGTGGAACTAAACTTGTCGTATAAGTTGAGTTTTGATCTGAACAAGCAACTGGAGGAGAGCATCTACAAGCTGTGTCCGAACGATGATAGGGTTGCGATCAGGCCGTCGGATACTGATCAGGCAGCACTCAAGTTGAAGCAGTATGGTGGCGCTTATGAGAGCTTTCTGTTTATAGAGGTTGAAAACATTGCACGTGCTGTGCGTGCGGTCTGGAAAACGGCATTTTCAAATTCATTGCAAACGAGCAGACTGGAATTAGGTCTGAGTCCGTTACCCAAGGCGCCATCGGTAATTGTGCAAAAGATGTTAGCCGCAGACAGTTCCGGGGTAGCTTTCAGCGCCAATCCGCAAAGTGGTAAACGTGATGAAGCAGTAATTCATGCAGTGCCCGGGTTATCCACTGCCATGGTGGTGCAGGGCTCGGTGTATGATACCTACCTGATCGATAAAGCCGGTCATATTACTGACAGGCAGATCGTTGAGAAGCGGATGAAACATGTATGCGACCATGAGACGATGCATGGTGTGGTACAGGTCGAGGTTCCGGACAGTGAAGCCAGCAACCCGGCAGTGGCCGATCAGGATGCAATCAAACTGGCGGCACTCGCGCGCAAGGTGGCTGCCAATCGGGGGCAGCCTCAGGCACTGGCCTGGGCGAAAGAAAATGGCCAGATCTACGCCCTCGGTTTGCAGCAAATCGATGAACTCATTGGCTTGCCAGATCCGGATGCCAAGGAGTACCTGTGGCAGGCTGGCACTATGTCAGCGGCCCCGGCCGGTATTGTAACTCCGCTGGCGGCAGCACTCTACCGCCGTTTGTGGGGGGATAGTTTAGCGGGCGCATTGAAGTTGCTGGGATTTAATCGCCAGTCATCCGAAACTGCTGCTGCCGGTATCAAGAACGCCCTCGGATGCATCCATGGGCGTTTGTACACGAACCAGACTTTACTGGCGGAACGTGTAGCAGCCTTGCCGGGCTGTAATTCCTTGAAACAGGACTTGGCAGCTATTTTTCAAATCCCCGAACCCCTGCTCGAACAATCACTGGAAAGCCTGCCTCAGAGAGTAAAGCAAGCAAATCTTATTGCTGCAGTAGGAATGTCCGGCAAGCTGACCGGGGCACTGAAAAATGTTAAGCAGAATCTCAAAAAGTATGCTGCCAAAGTTGAAAAGCTGGAACAGCAGCTGGTGGCAGATATCGGACTGGTAAGTGTTGAAGAAGTCTTCTCCCGACTCGATTCGTTTAAAGACGATATTGATGCTTTGCTAAGTATGCGTCAGCTGGCGCTGTTACAAGCCAGATGGCTATCCTGGAAATTGACGCAACTTACACACGAGCACTGTGAGGACCAGAGGGGGATGATCGCCCGGTCTCTGCTTATCAGTGAACAAGAAATACCGGGTACCGCTCTGATCAGTGCCTGCGGCAATCTGGCATCCGAAGTCTCGGCATCACAAACGATGGTAGATATTTTACGTAGTGGCGATGATGAAAAAGCACTGCGGGCGCTTTGTCGCAATGCAAATCTTACCGAAAGTTACAATGCCGCACTCGCGGAACTGGAAGCAGAAACTTGCTGGCTGGATCATGGTGGTCCCCTGACCGAAAAGGATTACCTGATTTTGCTGCTGGAGTCGCTGCGCTGTGGTGGCACAGTGACCGCCGGTTTATCCCTGGAGGGAGGCGAGTCACCAGTCATGCGCGTCAAAAGACTGGCTCAGGAGAAACTCGATAAAAATTATCCCGATGCTGCCAATGCAATAAAGGAAGTTCGCAAGGTTATTTCTTTGTACCAGCAATGCTACAGCAATTACATGAACCTGAATCATGGCTATGTAAAAGTGCTCAATGCAGTCGGCAAACTTTACTTGCGGGCGGGTGAGTTGATACGCGAGGGCAATGCACTGCAATCAGCAGACGATATCGTCTGGCTTTCCACGGATGAGATCGACGATTTTCTGGCCGGTCGGCTGTATGAGTCGAATCTGCAGCAGATTATCGAGCAGCGACAGGGCTTGTATGAGCAGCGTTTTTTTGCTGAGTTCCCGCCGATTCAATTCAAGACCCATGGGCCGGTGCATTTGGGAAATCAAATCCTGCAACCCAAGACCGAACTCTTGAATAATGAAAGAAATAAAGTCTCGGGAATTGGTTGTGGTGCCGGTTTGCTGCGGGCACGCGTGAAGGTGGCGTATAATTTTGAAAATCTCAACTTACGCAGTGGGGATATATTGGTACTGCCTTCCAGTGATAACCGTTTTCGCATCACATTACATGCCGTAGGCGGGTTAATCATCGAGGACGGTGCAAGCACCGACGAACTAGTGATGCTGGCCTTGAGTTTGAGCAAACCCGTGGTATTGGGCCCGGCAGGGGTCTGCCAGTGGCTCGAAAATGGTCTCAGCGTAGA
Source organism: uncultured Chthoniobacteraceae bacterium (assembly GCA_964535055.1). Lineage (GTDB taxonomy): Bacteria > Verrucomicrobiota > Verrucomicrobiia > Chthoniobacterales > CAKUMP01 > CAYUDZ01. The sequence goes on along the minus strand of CAZHRP010000043.1, from coordinate 1,640 downwards.
AATTAATGCCGGTGAGGGCCTTATCAGGAAGACAGAGTAAACGTAAGTCTCTCAGAGAAAGTCTGATATGACTAAATTTAGAATTACTCTTGATAAGCTGGCATCTTCTATTATACTAAATTTCGTTCTGAATATATACTATGAGCAAACTCAGCATACATGATTTAAAAGCCGAAGTAGATGGTAAACAGATACTAAACGGATTGAGCTTGGAATTTTCCAAAGGTGAAACGCACGCGGTAATGGGGCCAAATGGCAGTGGCAAGAGTACGCTTGCCAAAGTGATTGCAGGGCATCCCGATTACGAAGTGACTGGTGGTGATATTCTGCTCGATGGGGAGAGCATTCTGGAGTTGGAGCCTGATGGGCGTTCCCGCGCAGGTTTGTTTCTTGCTTTTCAATACCCGAGCGAAATTCCCGGTGTGAGTATTGCAAATTTCTTACGTGCTGCACAGAATGCCCGCAAGGAAGGCGACGATGAGGTGGAAGCTACCGAGTTTTACAGTGATCTATATGCCGAGATGGACAAGTTGCAGATGCCACGCGAGTTTACTTCACGGTCGGTCAACGAAGCTTTTTCAGGCGGTGAAAAAAAGCGTTGCGAAATTTTACAGATGGCAATGCTCAAGCCATCTTACGCTGTCCTTGACGAGACGGACAGTGGTTTGGACATTGACGCATTGCGGATCGTCTCCGAGGGAGTTAACGCTTTACGTGGAGGAGAGTTGGGAATCTTAGTGATCACCCACTACCAGCGTTTGCTGAACTATATTGTGCCGGACGTAGTGCATGTGATGATGGACGGGCGTATTATTAAGAGTGGCGGCAAAGAACTAGCTTTGGAACTTGATGACCGCGGATATGATTGGCTGAAGCCAGAAGTAGCAGCGTAATAAAATATAAGGAGAACCATTATGCAGGACACAGAACTTAAAAATTTAGACATAGATCGCAGCATTGGTGATTTTCACTATCCTGTGCAATACACCCGGGACGCCGGGTACGGGCTGACGGAAAAAACAATCGATTACATTTGTGATGTCAAAGGTGAGCCGGATTGGATTCGAAATTTCCGCAAGAAAGCTTTAATTAAATTTCAGCAGAAGCCATTACCGACGCACTGGGCCAGCAAGGATCTGGAAACCATCGATTTTGATCAGATTCGTTATTACCTGGCCGGAGACAAAAAACCGACCCGCAGCTGGGACGATGTGCCTGAAGAAATGAAGCAGACTTTCGAGCGCCTTGGCATCCCCGAACAGGAGCGTAAGTTTCTGGCCGGAGTAGAGGCCCAGTTCGATAGCGAAGCAGTTTATTCGAATATCAAGTCGGCCGTTGCCGATCAGGGTGTCATCTTTATGGGCAGCACCGAAGCGCTTATCGAGCGTCCTGAAATTTTCAAAAAGTGGTTTGGCAAGGTGATTCCGACCGGCGACAACAAATTCAGCGCTCTGAATAGCGCAGTGTTTAGCGGTGGCAGCTTCATCTACGTGCCGCCAGGAGTTAAGGTTAAGCATCCATTACAGGCTTATTTTAGAATCAATGCTGAGCAGTTTGGCCAGTTCGAGCGCACCTTGATTATTGCTGATGAAGGTTCCGAGGTGATGTATATGGAGGGTTGTACAGCACCAAAATTTGAG
>CAZHRP010000042.1:2278-14931 GCA_964535055.1 uncultured Chthoniobacteraceae bacterium | reverse complement strand
TTGGAGTCGGTGTCTGCTCGGCATACTGGATGATCCCCGACTGGTCGACGACGAATGCAGCGCGGGCTGACACCGAGCCCAGCCCGAGTAAATCGTCAAGCAGCACACCGTACGCCTTGGCTACTTCTTTGTTGAGGTCGCTGGCCAGGGTAATTTTGATTCCCTCTTTAGCAGCCCATGCTTCCTGCGCGAATGGGGTATCTACGCTGATCGCAATTACCTCTGCGTTTAACTCATTGTAGGCATTGAGCCCGGAGGTGATGTCACACATTTCATCGGTGCAGACGCTGGTGAAGGCGGCTGGAAAGAATAACAGCAGGGTGTTTTTTTTGCCGAAATTGCTGGCCAGAGTAACATCCACCAGGCCGTCGGCGGTTTTAGATTTTAGTGAAAATTCCGGTGCTTTAGTACCAATTGATAGAGCCATAATAATTTGTTTTTTTAGGTTAATGTTGTTGGTTAACGATCACGAAGTTACGTGATGCGTGGCTTTGGTCAATGGCGGAAATTTTGCCCCGCCAATCATTGTATGGCGACCAGCACGATCGCTGCCATCAGCAGGAGCGATCCGAGCAGGCGCAGGAACAGCGTGCCACGGCTGACCAGGCGTTCGTCCGAATGCAGGAAACGGGCGGCAAACAGGACGATTAATATGGCCCAGATGCCGCGTGAGCTGTAAATGATATTTGCTTCTGGAGCCCGGCCAAACAAGCTCAGCATCAGAGCCATCGCCAGTGCCTGCAGTGTGATAAACAGGCAACCCGGAGCAAGTTGTTTCCAGGTAGCCAGTGAGATTGCAGTAAGTGGCGCTGAAAAGCATGGTATGAGCAGCAGTGATAGTGCAGCACAAGCGGCAAACATATAGGGAATAAAGTTCAAGGCACCCCAATTGGGGGCCCACAATTGCACCAGGACATCAGTCAGGGCGAAGAACAGTGAAGAAGCGCTGGCCAGTGCTATCGTATAGCCGACTTTGGCACGCTCTCCGGGACGTGAGATGCCAAGCAGGGCTACCGCCATAGTTCCTAATGATGCGGCAATCCAGGTCCCGCTACTGATTTGCTCGCGACTGAGTATTGCAACCAGCGCAGTCACAAAAATGATTTTAGTTCCCATCACCGGGGTAGCGATCGATACATCGCCTTGCCTGATGGCCAGAAATGTAAAGACCTGGCCGAGAAAAAAGAAGCTGCCTGCCACTAATGGCTGGTAGAAAGTCGCGTCAGGGCCAGGCGGAGCGGATGCAAAAAGCATCAACGGCGCATAAATGAAAGCCATCGAGATGTTGCAGATAAAGGTCACCCGCCATGGCCCGATGGACATTGCATTTTTTAACAAATGCGCACCGATTGCGTAAAGCAAAGCAGCGATTGCCGGTAGACATAGCTCCATTTACTCAGCCTGAGTGAGGCACTCCCTGATGCGTTCCGCTAAAATTTCAGCAGGCCACTGGCCGGGTGCGTTCGGGGTTGTCAAATATCCGTAATTCAAGCATGAGCCAGCGACCGCCAGCAGCAGCCGCGAACACTTGCCTATGGGACCCATGCCCATCACTGCGACCGGCATCTCTGCCAATTCCAAAAATCGATGCAAGGTATATAAATCTGCAGCATTTCGTACCCAGGTCGCTACTTTAAAAATATTTGCCCCGGCAGCCAGGGCTTGCTCTTGCCAGTTTTGCAACTGCACCAGATCAGGGGTGCCAGTAAAATCATGGAGCGATAGCATTAGCAGGCACTGGTGGTCGTCGATGGCTGGTTGCAACTCATTGCGCAAGTCAGTGCTCGCCAGCTCCATATCGATGATCGTGCTGCCCGACAGTGCGTTGGAAAGCAATTCTGCCCGTTGGGTTGTTGCAAGGTCACGGGCACCTCCTTCGGTAGCAGCCCGCGCGGTGGCAATGACAGGTAAGCAGGTCTGGTCGAGCAATTGCTTGACCGAGGACGATTCTTCGAGCAGGCAATCCAGGCGCAACTCTATGAAATCCAGTGGTGTGGAATTATCAAGTGTTCGAGCTCTGGTCAGGTCGCCGGTGCAATGGACGGTTGCCACTACGGAACTGGCGGCCGGCAGTGGTGCCAGTCTGTCTTTAGTCTTATCGGGCATTATTGTTGCAAAAATAAAATGGTAGCATTAGCAGCTATGCTTGATTACTTGTAACAGCCGATAATACTCATGTTACAGCGTAAGCAAATCATTAACCTGCAGATCAATCAGTTTATTGATGGTTTATTGTTGGCATTTGCACTATGGCTGGCGCATGCGCTGCGTTATTACAGTGCAGCTTACTTCGACTTTATACCGGTGCGGATCAGCGGTTTTGGAAATTTCCTCTGGCTGGCGTTGGTGATCCTGCCCGCCGGCCCGTTGATGCTCGAGTTACAAGGGTTTTACAATTTGCGGATCAACAAGCCATTGTTGCGTTCGCTGTCCGAAATCCTGCGGGCCGGTATTTGGTTGTTTGTGATTATTGCAATTTGTGTGATTTTCTTCCGACTCTCGATTCCCAGCCGCAGTGTGCTGATTATTTTTGCTGTACTGGGGACATTGACGATCCTGGCAAGGGAGCGATTCTGGCTCTGGCAGCTGCGCCGCCAGGCTGACGATGTCAGGTTGCGAGAGCAGGTGCTGTTGGCCGGTACCCAGCAATCACTGGCCGACTTACACCAATCGCTCACTCCCGAGACGATGCTGGAAATGGAAATTGTCGGCGAATTTGATGTCGAGCATGGCGCGACCACCGAGCTGATCAGCTTGCTGCACGACAAGGCTGTGAGCCGGGTCATATTCTCAGGTGGGCATGCCCATATCAACAAAATCGAAGATGCGATTAGCGCGTGCGAAGTGGAAGGAGTTGAAGTCTGGCTACTGGCTGATTTTGTCAACACCAAGGTTGCCAGACCGGCGCTGGAAATGCTCAACGGGCGTCCGATGCTGGTCTTTCGCAGCACTCCGGAATTCAGCTGGAGCCTTATGATCAAAGCAATTCTGGATCGAATACTTGCTTTTATCATGCTCATTTTGTTGATTCCGGTAATGGTGTTTGCAGCGATTGGCATTAAGCTGACCTCACCCGGACCGGTATTTTTCCGCCAACTGCGTGGTGGGCGATATGGCAAGCCGTTTGAAATGTGGAAATTTCGCAGCATGCAAACCAACGCCGAGATGCGCCGGGCAGAGTTGGAAGCGTTCAATGAAATGTCCGGGCCAGTATTCAAAGTAAAAGATGACCCACGCATTACCAAGTTTGGTGCTTTCTTACGCAAAACCAGCATTGACGAACTGCCGCAACTGCTGAATGTATTGCGCGGTGAAATGAGCCTGGTTGGTCCCCGCCCGTTGCCGCTCTATGAAGTGGCAAAAATCGAAGCAGGACCGCAGCGTCGCCGACTGAGCGTCAAGCCGGGACTGACTTGCTTGTGGCAAATTAGCGGACGCAATGAAGTATCCGAGTTTAGCGAATGGGTCAGGCTGGACCTGGAATATATAGACAGCTGGTCGTTACTGCTTGATATAAAGATATTGTTGAAGACAATCCCGGTCGTACTGGGAGGGTTAGGTGCCAAATAGACACGGCTGCGCAAATCTCGAGTATTAACCAATTACAGATTAAAACTATGTCGATAAATAAACCATGCTCTCTAGTTACTGGCGGTGCTGGCTTTCTAGGTTCGCACCTGAGCGACTGGCTGCTAGCAGAAGGACACAAGGTCATTGCCATCGATAATTTGCTGACCGGCTCGGTCGCGAATATCGAGCACCTGGCCGGCAACGACGACTACCTGTTTATTAAGCAAAATGTCAGCAATCATATTTATCTCCCCGGGGATATCGACTATGTCTTTCATTTTGCTTCGCCGGCGAGTCCTATTGATTATCTCAATCACCCCATACCAACGCTCAAAGTAGGTGCACTTGGCACCCATAATGCCCTAGGTCTGGCCAAGGAAAAAGGGGCCAAGTTTTTGTTGGCTTCCACCTCTGAGGTTTATGGTGATCCCCTGGAGCATCCGCAAACGGAATCCTACTGGGGCAATGTCAACCTGATCGGTCCGCGCGGGGTGTATGACGAAGCCAAGCGATTTGCCGAAGCGATAACTATGGCTTACCACCGGTCTCATCAACTCGATACCAAGATTGTTCGCATCTTCAATACTTACGGTCCACGCATGCGCCTGCATGATGGCCGGGTCGTGCCGTCGTTTCTCGGCCAGGCTCTGGAAGGTAAGCCATTGACAGTATTTGGCGATGGTAGTCAGACCCGCAGCTTTTGCTTTGTCTCCGACTTGATCGATGGCATCTATCGGCTGGCCATGAGCAATGAACATGAACCGGTGAATATTGGTAATCCTGCTGAGATATCGATCCTTGATTTTGCACGCGAAATTATTCGTCTGACCGGCTCGCCATCTGAAATAGAAATGCGTCCGATCCCCCAGGATGACCCCAAGCAAAGGCAACCCGACATCAGCAAAGCCAAGCAGATTTTGAACTGGCAACCGCAAGTCGCATTTGAAGAAGGTATGCGCAAAACACTCACCTACTTCCAACAACGTTTAGGCAAATAACTGGCTTGGGAGCGCAACAATCTGTTCACAGAAACGACACTTTTTCCTTTGCACCACATTGCCGTACCGCTATGATACTACTACTTTCTTTGCCAGATCCCCCCTTATTTTGTATTGATTTCATATGAACAAATTTCTGCCAACTCTGCTGTTATTATCCGGGCTACTGCTCACCAGCCAGCCAGCGACTGCCCAGCGGCAGCCAAAAACCGGCTATGAGATTAAGAAAATCGAGACGGATATGCCATTCAGTCCTGATATCAGTTCCAACTACGCGAAGCGCTCTACCCCGTTAAAGTGGCTAGAAATAGAAGTGGAATTTGAGGCTGAAAACCCGAACAAGTCGGAGCTTACTGAAGAGCTATTGTTTCGCTACTACATCTACTTTCCTGATGCCATAGATGCCGCAACCGGCAGGCCGCAGCCGGCAATTTATTCCGGGGAAGTTACGCATGTGAACATTCCTGACGGCCGCAGGCTTTATTCGGTGATGTATATTTCACCGCAGTCGTTATTGCGTATTTTTCGCAAGACAGCACCGGCCAGCATGGGTAAATTCATAGCTGTGGAGATCCTCAAGGATGGTCAGGTGGTAGCCGTTAATTTTACCCAGCGGCCATCCAATGCTTCGCAGCCCGACTGGTGGAATGAGTTGAGTCCGGTGCTCGGTCACCTGCGTCCTAAAAACGAAACACCTTTTAGCTCTTTAGTCTGGGACCGATACCAGGAAATCAAGACTCGCAACTAATTTCCCGAAACGGTATTGTTAATAAATAAATATGGGTAAGCCGAATCGGATATATGCGCTCAATGTAGGCTCACAAAGCCTCACATTGGCTGAATTTCAGTCGACGTCTGCCGGCGGATTGGTGCTTAGCGGTTACCAGTTGGAAGAACTGCCATACCAGTCGCTTGAGCGCCACGGGGCCGATTCCTTGTTAGAAGCGATCCTGGGCAACATGGTAGAGGCATTGGGGCTAAAATCGGTAGCGGTCAACTATGCGGTCAGCGGTCAGTCGGTCTTTACCAGATTTGTCCGGTTGCCTTCAGTGGAGGCCGAAAAGGTCGATCAGATTATCCAGTTTGAGGCGCAACAAAATGTGCCATTCCCAATCCAGGAAGTGGTTTGGGATTATCAATTGGTCGGTAGCAGCGACGAAGGTCAGGTCGAAGTCGTGCTGGTTGCCATCAAAGCAGATCTATTGGAAGAATTGAATGGATCGGTTGAGTCAGCTGGCGCCATGCCAAACATTGTCGATGTTGCGCCGATGGCAATTTACAATGCTTACCGGTATAACTACGGCACCCAAAGCGGCTGTTCGTTGATTCTCGATATCGGGGCCAAGACTACAAATCTGATTTTCTGTGAACCGGATAAGATCTTCAGTCGCAGTATTCCGATTGGCGGCTCGACAATAACGGCTGCAATTTCCAAAGAACTGCAGATCCCGGAAGAGCAGGCAGAAGAATTTAAGAAAAAAGAAGGTTTTGTCAGTTTGGGCGGGGCTTATGCAGACCCGGAAGATGTCAACCTGGCGCGATTAACGAAACTAGCGCGCAACACCATGACCAGGTTGCATGCGGAAGTGAATCGATCGATCAGCTTTTACAAGGCGCAGCAGAAGGGCAGTCAGCCAAGCCGCATATATCTGGGTGGGGGGACGGTTACGATGCCGTTCATGAAAGAGTTCTTTAAAGAAAAAATGCAGATGCCGATTGAGTATCTGAACCCGTTGCGCAACGTAGCCATCGGCAGCAAGGTGAACCCTGAAAAAGCGGCTAAACAGGCACACCTACTGGCCGAGGTGGTCGGCTTGGCATTGCGCAGCAGCTCCAGCTGCCCGATGGAGCTGAATCTCAGCCCGCAAAGTGTCGTGAATGCGCAACGCATGAAAGCACGGCAGCCATTCTATGTAGCGGCTGCGGCTTGCGTGGTATTAACTATGTTAGTCTGGTGGGGGTATTTAGCCAAAGCCAGTGCAGTCAAGAGTAGCATGTTGGCCAGCCTCAAAGCGAAAGTTGGAGAACTGCAGGGCTACGAGCGCTCGATCAAAAAAACCAGCAATGAAATTAAAGACCTTGAGTTGGAAGCGAAGCCACTGGCTGATGCCAGCCGCGCCCGGCAGTTTTGGGCACAGGCCCTGGCCGACCTAAACCAGCGGCTGCCAGACCGCTTCATCTGGATTACTTACCTGGAACCGTTGACCAAAGTGGGCAACGGTTATATTTCTGTGGTTCCAGAAGGTAGTAAACCGGATACTGATAACAGCCGTACTTCAAATACAGATAGTATCGGGCAGGATCCACAAATTAATGCGCTACGCATCAAAGGACTCTATTTGGAGAATCCACGCCAGGCAACAGTGGTCGATTCTTATGTTGCAGCGCTCAAAGAGTCGGAAATTTTCTCCAACCCCAGGGTAGAGCGGCGCACTACCCCGACCGGTCGGGCTTATGCTTACGATTACGAAATTATCCTCGATATCAATAATCCGATTGCTGTGAAATGAACTGGTTCCAACGCAATACATTGTTAGCCGTGGTGCTGGCTGCTGCCGGTTTAGTGACGCTGGCCTTGCTGGTAATTATATTCTTTGCCTGGTCAGAATACTCAGAGATTTCCAGCGAGTATGATGAGCAAGCTACCGAACTGAAACGGCTCGAATTGGCTAAGATTTACCCGAGTCAGCAAAATGTCGAAGAAATGCAGGCGCAGCGCAAAGAATATGCGGCGCGGCTGTCTGATTTACATTTCCAGTTGCTGCAGATGCAAATGCCATTGGAGGCAATCACACCTAATGGCTTTCAAGATAAGCTACGAGCTGCAGTTTCAGAAATTCAGAAACTTGCAGCAGACAATAATGTGTCCCTTCCCGAAGAATTTTATCTGGGATTTGATCAATACCAGGACACTCTGCCATCGACTGCGGCAGCGGCAGAGCTATCGCGCCAGTTAGACACTGCCAAACTGATTGCCCGGCGCTTGATCGAACTCGGAATTAATGAGCTTAGTTACATCACCCGCCAGCCCCTGCCAGTGGAAGGCAGCAGCCAAAACCGTGAATCAGAACAGGACGAGGACAAGCAACAAATGACCAGTATGCAAACTTTTGACCTCGGATTTATTGCGACTCCGGTAAGCATGCGGAATATTGTAAATGCTATTGCCCAGGCCGAAAGTTTTGTAATTTTGCGCAGATTGTTAGTGAAGAATGAGGTTCAAGTAGGTCCTGACAAAGCCGAGTTTGGCGATAACCAGGCATCAGCTGCACCTGCACAAGGTGCCAGTCTGCAGGATCTGTTTACTGATATTACCGGAGCAGAGCTCACTACGCCTGACACTACCACCACCACAGCCCCGGAAAGAAGGCTCGAATTTGTAGTTGGCTCGGAACGCCTGGTTGTCAATTTGCAAATCCAAATTGTGAATTTCCTGGCCGCCGCAGAACGCAATGGTGAGCAAGAGCCGTAACCCAGCGTATGGATATTCTCAAACAACATTCTGAAAAACTCATTTTACTGGTCGCCGCATTAGTCCTGCTGGCTGCCAGCGTATTAGTCTTTTTAAATGTAAGTCAATTTAACACATCGGTCGATGCCCTCTCCGATCCAGCTATCAATAAGAAGCCACCACCTGAGTTATCTACAGAGCTACTGGATTCTGCGCAGCAGATGGCCGCCGAGCCTAGCCAATGGCAAAGCGAGCGGCCATTGTTGGTTTCCCGCCCTTACATTTTGGTGGATGGTAATCTGGTCAGTGTCGAAGATGATGATACCATCAAAATTCATGACCCGGTGCCCAACAAGTGGTTTCGCGATTATGGCCTCGACCTACTGGACATAGATATTCTCGAGCGGGATTCTGACGGTGATGGTTTTTCGAATCTTGATGAATGGCAGGGGGGTACCGAACCCAATAATAAAGAATCGCGGCCTGCGTATTTTACAAAATTGAGATTGGAAAGCTACCAGCAACAGAACAACAGGTTCATGTTTGCGCAGCGCACCGGAGATACTTTTCAGATTGAAACCATCGACATTGACCAGCCGAGTCAATTTTTGAGATTGGGAGCTACCATCAGCGGGACTAATTATGAAATCATCAAATTTGAGGAGAAGTTTGAGGAGAACCCTGCGACTGGTGGCCAGAAAAACGTCTCTGAGCTAACCATCAGGGAAAAAGAGACGGGCCGGGAACTCGTCCTGCAAATTGATGTCGTGGCTAATGACCCGGATTCCTCTGCGGTAATCCGTGACCTATGGGCGGGCCAGTCATTCAATGTCGAACAGGGTGCGCAGTTTGCATTGGAACAAGAGCCTGAGGTAACTTTCGAACTTGTGAATGTCGATGAACAGGGTGCCGACCTCAAAGAGTTGAAATCCGGGCGGGAGGTTCGAATACCGAAGTTATCCAATTAGTTTAACCAAATACTACACTTGAGTATTGCTACTATTATTTTTCTTGATCTAAGTTAACTGAAAGTCATAAAATAAACAATAACCATGAAATCAAATTCCCTTATCCAGATTCAACCAACCGCTTCTAGACTGAGCAGGTTGACAATCATGCTGTCATTAGCTGCGGCAATTATCCTGCCATCTGCTAGTTATTCACAAGAATTCGACCCGCAGGTAGCCAGTGTCGCGGAACGAGAAATTGCCCGTCGTCAGGCACTTGCTGATAATGCCTACAAAGCGATCGATAATGGTGAAAAGGCAATGGTTGCAATGGATTATCAGGAGGCCCTCAAACAATTTAAATCAGCTTATGACTGGTTGCCGGACTCACTTGCTACTGACCGGGTCAGGGCCACTGCACTCAATGGCATGAGTAAAGCAGGTGTTGCTGTCGGCGAACAATTCATTAAAGAAGGCAGATTTGACGATGCCCGTACGGTACTCGAGATGGTTATTGCCGAGGGTTATAATGAAAACTACAAGCCAGCCCTCAAGATTCTGGCACGGATGGAAGACCCGGCATATTATAACCAGACGATCACCCCGGCATTTGTGGCTGATGTCGAAAATGTTAAAAAACTACTTAGTGAAGCGGAGGGTTTTTACGACACCGGTCGCTATGACCTGGCAATGAAGCGTACCGACCAGGTATTGAATGTGGATCCTTATAACTCGGCTGCCCGCCGGGTTCAGGAAAAGATTAACAATGAGCTATATGCGTACGGGGAAGAAGCTTACAAAGAAACTCGTTCCCGCCGACTGCAGGAAGTGCAGCGCGCCTGGGAGTCGCCGGTGCGTCAATATGGTGCCGGCCGGGAGATAGTCATTGAACAGGATCAGCAAGACCAACTCGGTACTGCCAATATTCAGCGCAAGCTGCGGAGCATCACTATACCATCGATTAACTTTAAGGATGCTACGGTTAGGGAGGCGGTCGATTTTCTGAAAGCCAAGAGTGAGGAATTAGATACCACGGCTGACGATCCGGGCGATCGCGGGGTCAATATCGTGTTGCAGCTTGACACTGCTGGCAGTGTTGCGCCCACTGAAGGCATCGAGGGTGCTACTATCGTTGGTGGAGGCAGCGACGAAAAGCGGATCACGATGTCGCTGAGTAATGTCCCGCTGGGTACTGCGCTTGAATATATTGCACGCCTCTCTGATCTGAAGGTAAAGGTCGAACCATTTGCAGCGGCGCTCGTACCATTGAGTACTCCTACTGAAGAGTTGATCACAAAGTCCTACCGGGTGCCTCCTGACTTTATCAGACGGCAGGCCGGGTCCTCTGATGATGGTGGTTTCGGCGGAGGCCTGGGTGGCCTGGGTGGCGTTGGTGGGGATGCCACAGGTGCAGGTGCCAGCCTTGAAAAACTGCCGACCGCTAAAGAATTTCTGGAAAGCCTTGGCATTGAGTTCCCGCCGGGTTCGAGTGCAACCTTTATTCCCAGCACCAGCCAACTGGTGGTGCGTAACACACCATCTAATCTGGAGTTGGTAGATACTTATGTAGATGCCAGAAGGCTGGAAGTTCCCAAACAGGTTGAAATCTCAAGTAAGTTTGTAGAAATTTCGCAAACCAATATAAAAGAATTGAGTTTTGACTGGTTACTGGGTGCCGCTAATATCCCGGGTAACGAGGACGTATTTGCCTCAGGTGGTACCGGTAGTGATGCTGCTGGTACTGGAGATCCCGTTTCGACAAATTACCCATTCGTGGATCCACGAACTGGTAACATCGTCGGCACGAACCCTGTTACTTCAGGCAACCGCAGTGGTAGCTTTGCGATCGAAGGCAATGCGATTAGCTCATTGATTCGCAATGGTATTACCGGCAGCATTTCGCAAGCGGTAGCACCCGGCGTGATTGGCGTGGCAGGCGTGTTTACAGATCCGCAGTTTCAACTGGTGATCCGTGCGCTCAACCAGAAAAAAGGTGTCGACTTACTGTCTTCTCCCTCGGTAACCACAAAAAGCGGCCAACGGGCCACTATCGAAATTATTCGCGAATTCATCTATCCGGTTGAGTTCGACCCGCCTCAGGTACCACAATCAGTTAACGGTGGCGCAGCAGTAGTCACACCTACTACACCGACTGCATTTGAGACCCGTAATACTGGCGTTACGCTCGAAGTCGAGCCCATCGTAGGTCCTGATGGCTATACCATTGACTTGAACTTAATCCCGCAGGTGGTTGAATTTGAAGGTTTTGTTAACTATGGCAGTCCAATTAATTCGGTGAATGTCCCAGACTTAGGTTTTCCTGACTTTTTTGGTGATGTAGTCTTTACCGGCAGTGCTTTTCAGCCTCAAACCACACTGCTGACTGAAAATCGTATTGATCAGCCGATTTTTGCGACTCGTAAAGTGACTACTAGTGTCACAATTTGGGATGGCCAGACCGTTGGCTTAGGTGGTCTGATGCGCGAGGATGTGCAGATTGTTGAGGATAAGGTACCGTTTTTAGGAGACCTGCCACTGATTGGCCGGGCTTTCCGCTCAAGTGTCGACAGCCATATTAAACGCAATCTGCTGATATTTGTGACAGCCAATTTGATCGATCCGGCCGGCCAGCGGATCCTGAATCGCAATCTGCTCGATGAAGAGCCGGTCGAGACTGTCCTAGAAGACGGCCAATTCGACATGGGGCTACCTGAGTTGCCGGTATTCTCTAAATAGGTTATTTAGGATAAGGTACCTTTTGGGTGGCGCATTGAGTGCGTTCAGTAAATGCTATGCCAGTTCTTGGACTAACCGGCGGAGTGGCCTGTGGTAAGTCAACGGCATTCCGCCTGCTGCTCACTGCATTGCCCGCACAGGGCATAGCGGCTGATCACATTGTACGTGAGTTGTTAGTGCGCGACCGGGATGTTTGTGAACTGATAGCTAACGAATTTGGGCCAGCAGTACTTAGCCCTGATGGCACCTTCCAGAGAAGCGCATTGCGACAGTTGGTTTTTGAGGACGCAGAGTTGAGGGCAAATTTGGAAGCAATTTTGCACCCGCGTGTGCGCAGTCGCTGGATGGCTGCTGCCGAGCCTTACTTTTCCGATCCGACTCAGTATTTTCTAGTGGAAATACCGCTGTTATTTGAAAATCATCTTGCTGGTCATTTTTCGCGAGTGATTAGTGTTGGCTGCAGCCGTCAAATTCAAATCACGAGGCTGATCGAGCAACGTCATCTGGACAGTTCAACAGCTGAGGCAATTATTGATGCCCAATGGTCAGTGACAGAAAAACTTGACCTTGCTGACATGATTGTTTGGAATGATGGCAATCTTGAAGTACTTTCCGGCCAGGTAGATTTATTGGCGCGTAAACTTAGAGAGTAACTGTTATCCGGTCACTAAGAACTTGAGACCGACCGTTTTTTTACCTCGATAGTCGGATTCTTGCCTTAAGGAGAAAATATAATTTGGAAGAAAAAGAAGTCAGTACTGAGCAGCAAGAGTTAGCTGTCGCGCTGCCCGAGCAGATTAAAATAGAAGAGTTGCAACAGCTTTCACACGAAGAGCTGGTAGCAAGGATGCAGGAGTACCAGATCAGGCATGGATTTGATCGAACCCGTCACCAGCTGATCATTGATCTGTGTAAATTTTATCACTCACGGGGAGTGCAGGTAGTTGGCTC
>CAZHRP010000042.1:0-2268 GCA_964535055.1 uncultured Chthoniobacteraceae bacterium | reverse complement strand
GGCTCTGGTGTCCTCGATCAGCAAGGCAACAGTCACGGGCACTTGCGGTGGCCGATCTACAACTTTAAACCATGTCCCGAAGATATCCACGTACCCTCCGGACTGATCCGTAATTACGACCTGCGCCCCGGTCATCAATTACAGGCTACCTTGATTCCAGGCCGGGATAAGGATAAATACATGAGCGTCGGAGAGCTGCTTGCGGTCGATGGGCGGCCTCCTGATGAAATTGAAGATGCACCGCACTTCGATGCACTGACTGCCGCGTTTCCGAGGGAAAGAATAGTACTCGATAACCCTCGCTCATTGTCAATCAGCCCGCGTGCGGTGGATTTGCTGGCACCGATCGGACGTGGAACCAGAGGGCTGATCATCGCGCCTCCCCGTGTGGGCAAAACTATTTTATTGAAAGAAATAGCCATGGCAATGCGGGCCAGCGCACCAGATGTACGAGTCATCCTGCTGCTGGTGGATGAACGACCTGAGGAAGTAACTGATCTCAAGCGGAATATCGATGCAGAGATTTTCAGTTCAACATTTGATGAAAATGCCCAACGCCATACGCAGGTGGCTGAGTTGGTCAATAACCGGGCCAAACGTCTGGTCGAGTTTGGCGAGGATGTCGTCATCCTCATCGATAGCATTACCAGGCTTTCGCGTGGCTATAATAACCTGCAGCCCGGCAAGGGACGTACCATGTCAGGTGGGGTCGACGCAAAAGCGCTTACTAAACCGAAGAAATTTTTTGGTTCTGCCAGAAATATCGAAGAAGGAGGCAGCTTAACCATCATAGCAACTGCGCTGGTCGATACCGGCAGTAAGGCGGATGAGGTCATATTCGAGGAGTTCAAAGGCAGTGGCAACATGGAGGTTCAGTTGGATCGCAGCCTGGCCGAACGCCGGGTGTTTCCGGCGATCCATCCGCTGAACTCTGCCACCAGGCGCGATGATTTGTTATACCACCCTGACGAGTACGAGAAAGTGCAGCAAATACGCAAGCAGTTGGCCAGTTTACCACCGATGGAAGCTATGGAATTGCTGATCAGAAATTTGCAGCGCACGGATTCCAATGCGGAGTTGCTCATGGGCGGGCTGAAATAATGTCCCGCCAGGAAGCGATGACAATGATTGCGAGCCAGGAGGCCCTGGCTGCCTGGTTAGCTGGCTGGTCCGACCAGCAGGTCATCGCAGTCGATACCGAAGCTGATAGCTTGCACAGCTACCGCGAAAAATTGTGTCTGGTGCAGCTGGCTACTGCCGGCGAGTGCCAGTTAGTCGATCCTCTGGCTGACTTTAGTATCCAGCCGCTGCTGGACTTTCTGAGTACCAGAACAGTTATCCTGCATGGTGCCAGCTACGACCTTAGAATGTTGATGAGCGCCGGCAACTTTACGCCCAGCAGCGTATTTGATACCATGTTGGCAGCTCGGATGACCGGGCGGAAAGCATTTAGCCTGGCAGCGCTAGTGACAGAATTTTGCCAGATCGAGCTGACCAAAGCATCGCGCAAGGCGGACTGGGGCAAGCGACCGCTATCGGATGCCATGATGGCCTATGCCCTGAATGACGTGCGTTACCTGCACACGCTCAAAGCTCGACTGACTGAAGAATTACAAGCATTGGGACGGCTTGAGTGGCTGCATCAATCATGTGCACGCGAAATTCAGGCGGCGACAGTACCCGGTGATAATAACCGCAGCAGCAGAGAAGCCTGGCGAATCAAGGGCGCTTATCGCCTGGATGCAAGGGCCTCGGCAGTACTGCGTGAGTTATGGAGATGGCGGGAACAGGAAGCGGAATTGCGGGATGTTCCGCCGTTTAAGGTGATGCGCAATGAAGATTTGATGAAACACTCCGAGGTCGCTGCTGCTGGCTCACAACCCAAAGTTGAGCATTTGAACCGGAAAAATCTGAATGCGGTAAAAGCAGCAATTGACAAAGCTATGCAACTTGAGGACAGCGAATTGCCACAGCGCAAGCGGTCCGAGCGCCGCAGCAAATCGCAGCATTTTGATTGCAATTTTGAAACGTTGTCCACGCATCGCAACCGCATAGCTCATCAGCTTAATTTAGAACCGTCGTTCCTGGCATCCAGGGCCATGCTGGAAATGCTTGCCGGCGACCAGGAGCAGCGGCAACAAGCACTACAAAAGCTGCTGCCATGGCAATTGCATTTGCTGGAGGATGCCATTCCCAAGACTGCTTGAGGCTAACCCGGATAAATCACAAGCCATCTACTGCGACCAGCGCGAGGCACTTGTCTACAGC
>CAZHRP010000041.1:3613-14976 GCA_964535055.1 uncultured Chthoniobacteraceae bacterium | reverse complement strand
CGGAAGAGGTCACTAAAGCGAAAAAAAGAATTCTCAGCAGTCAGTATGCCGATATGAAGACGATGCGCGGAAAAGCCGCCGATCTCGGTGGTAACTGGCTACTCACCCGCAATCTCAATTTTACCAGTGACTATCTGACGGCAGTTGAGCAGGTGACAGCAGATGATCTCAAACGAGTCACCTCTGAATATTTGGTCGACCAGGGTCTGACTATAACCTCGCTCAATCCACCGGTGCCAGCAGCAGCAGTTGCCGAAACTGGGAATGAGACCGATAACCCGGCTGAAATTAAAAGATTCGAACTTAGCAATGGCGCTACGTTATTGGTACGGCAGGACCCGCGCTTACCATTGGTTTCCAGCATGGTTGCATTCAAAGCCGGAGTGCTGGCCGAGTCTGCCAGCCAGAGCGGGCTCAGTACCTTGATGGCTAACAGCATGCTCAAAGGAACCACCAACCGCAGCGCCGAGCAAATCGCTGAAGAAATCGAGGCCGTAGGTGGTAGCATTAGCAGCGAATCCGGTTTGAATAGCTTTTCGGCTGCAGTAGAAACCATGAGTTCCGATTGGCAATTAGGGCTCGAGATACTGGCCGATGTGGTCATCAACCCCAACTTTCCTGAGGCTGTCGTCAACCGCGAAAAAGATGTTCAAATTGCAGCAATTAAGAACGAACTCGAGCAGCCGGTCAGAAAAGCTGCCAATCTGTTGCGGGCTAATCTTTATGGTGATCACCCATATGCCAAACCACGCCTTGGCACGATCGAATCGGTGGCAGCGTTTAGCAGTAATGATCTGCAGGAGTTTCATGCTGCCAATGCAACTGCCGGTAATTGTGTAATCGCTGTTTTTGGTGACGTCGACCCGGAGACCGTGCGCCAGTCAGTCGAGCAATTGTTTGCTGACTTGCCAACTGCCACTGTAGCTTATCCAGCACCTCCGGAAGTCCCCAAACTTGATGGCAATAGCCTGGTTCGCCAGCATATCGATAAAGAACAGGCCGTCATTCTGGTGGGGTACCTCGGGCCGACTATCGCCGATCCCGAACGACTTGCACTCGAGGTGATCAATGAGGCCAGCAGCGATCTTGGCTCACGGTTCTTTGAAAGAATTCGTGAGCAACTTGGCCTGGCTTACTTCGTAGGGTCAACCATGTCTCCCGGTCTCGCACGCGGGCTTTTTGGTTTCTATCTTGGTACCGATCCGGCCAAAACCGAGCTGGTCGAACAGGCATTGCTGGAGGAAATCAATAAGTTAGCGGACAACGGACTGACCGAAGATGAATTCTCCCGGGCCAAAGCCAAACTGGTTGGCCAGCAAAAAATCCGCCTCCAGGCCAATGATGACTTCGCTCAACTCGTGGCTCTCAATGAGCTGTACGGCCTGGACTACAACTTTCATGAGCAGGAGCTGCAGCGCCTCGAATCCCTGACCCTCAATGAGGTCAATGCCGTAGCCAAGAAATACTTTGCCGATCAGAACCACGTCAACGTCCTGGTCTCGCCAAGCATTGACGCCTCGGCCTCCGCCCGCACTGAAGTTGAGGCTGTAAAAAGTTTTAACTAAGCTTCCAAAAATCAGATATTGGTGTCTTCAGGCAAAAATGGGCATTCCAATCAATTTAGCATGACTACTCAGGTCAGGAATTCTGATGGCCTAACCAGTGGCAGACACGCTGCAAACTTCTGATAAAAATATTAGCTTTGTCTCCATTCAAATTCCTGTAAGTTAATCCCCATGCCCCAAGTTCATAAAACTACCCAGTCCGGCGAGTATGCACAGAAATTTATCGAATTCGTCCTGATGCAGTCCCAAAATGCTGCATTCTTCCTCGGCCAGATGCCTAACCCGCAGACCGGCAAAGCCGAAGTCAACCTCGAGATGGCCAAGCTGTTCATTGACCAGCTCGAAATGATCCAGGAAAAAACCCGCGGCAATTTATCCAATGAAGAGTCTGAAGTCCTCAACAATGCACTGACCAACTTGCGCATGGCATACGTCAACGCTAAACAAGGCGAAAGCGGTAATACCTCGATTAGCGAAACCTCTCCATCGTCAGCTGCTGAGCAACCACCAAGTGCCGAATCGGTCGCCACTCCAGCTCCTGAGAAAGCTGCCAATCCGGCCCCGGATCAAGCGACTGAATCCGCAACGGAGCCCGAATCCAAAAAGAAGTTCACCAAGAGTTACGGGCCATAGGCCGACAGCGGCATCCGCAAATCCCGGGGTTATCAATGTCTTGTCGTGGCAGGAGGAATCTGCCTAAATCTCACGGATGAAAATTTTTACCCCGCTTGTCAATTTTTTGACCAGCCGTAGGCCTGTTAGCCGGAAGTAGCAAATCACATTAGTGCAAGCTTCTCATACACCATGCTCCTGATATTCTTTTTGCCATGAAACCTGCCAAAGCTGTAATTACCGCTGCCAGTCCGGCCCACCGAACCCTGGCCCTGCAAAATCTGGTCGACCGCGACGGTTGCGAACGTTCGGTGCTCGAAATTCTTTTGCGTGAAATCTACTCGGCGGGCATTGATAACATTTGTGTAGTGATTCATCCCGGTGACGGTGAATCTTACCGCCAGGCCGTCCGTAATGTGCCGGTGAAATTAAGCTTCGTCGAGCAACACGAACAACTGGGTTACGGTCATGCCCTAGCGCTGGCGCACCAGTTCATTGAGGGCGAACCATTCTTGCACACTGTCTGCGACCACCTCTTTATCAGTAAAGATCCGGAGTGTTCATGCGCCCGGCAATTGGTCGAGACCACCGTGCGCGAAGGGTATGCCATGTCAGCTGTGCAATCCACACCTGAGCGGGATATCCACCACTATGGCGCAGTTGCCGGTACGCTCAAGAAAACTGCCGGTGCAGAAACCGTTTATCAAGTTCGGGATGTGATCGAAAAACCTACCCCGACCGAAGCCGAACAGAAACTTATCGTACCAGGATTGCGCGCCGGGCAGTATCTCACATTTTTTGGCATGCATGTGCTGCCACCGTTCGTGATCGAACGCTTGCAGGATGCGGTGGCGCAGGCCAGTGGCACCGACAGCCCAAATCTGCAGCTCTCACCCATACTGGCGGAACTGGCCAGGCGCGAACACTATGGCGCATTGATTATCAGTGGCGAACGCCATCACATCAGTATGAAATATGGTCTCTTATACACGCAGCTTGCCCTGGCCTTGCATGGCTCCGAAAAAACTGAAGTGCTGGAAGCCATGCTCGATTTGATGGCAAAATCCCACGCTTAGTTCATACCCTGCTTCAATACCCGTACCTCATGCAAAGCTCCCTGATCCCACTGATCACTTCACCTGACGAGGCGGTTCGCAACCAGTCGATGGATCAGATCTGCCAGCAGGCCAGTTACCATGAACTCCTGCAAGAATGTACGCTGCTGGATAAGTACCGCCGCCAATCCACTAATCTCTACGAGTCGGTACGGGCACTTTTTTTTCTGAATTCCATCCACCGCTTCCACCTGCCACAACGGAGTGAGTTAAAAGCCTGTGGCCATGTGCCATATCCCGGATATTTACACATGATGGAACGGCGCTTCCCCGAGGCCATCGATACTTTTCTGGCAGCAGCAGAGTCCCAGGGCTGGAGCGAAACGATCTGTAGCGCGCTGGCTACCGCTTATCACCAACTGGCTTTCCAGACGCTCGCCGATCAAGTGCGCGTCAGCGTTCGTTCCGTACCCGGCAACCAGTGGATGTTCCGCCTCGGCCATCCGCACGATCAGCCATTGCGAATTCGGCAGGAACTCAAGACCAGGCTGTCCGACAGACACCCGTACCCGGTATTGACCGAACGCACCCCGGTCCGGATGGACCTGACCCATAGTGCGTGGAGCGATATATTCTTCCTCGGTATGGATTACCCCGAAGGCGCCCGGGTAATTAATATTTCGGTTGACCTCGGTGTGCGTGGCCGCGATGCCACTCCCGAGCCACCGATCGAGTGTACATTCAGGGTGATCGATAGCCCGGTCATCCGGCTGGTCAGTATCGACCTGGAAACCCAGAAGGAAATTCACGAACTCGATGAGATCTTCGATTATGCAGCAGATTACCTGGGCCTGCTAAAGGCGGCTCTGGTAGCATCCGGATTGGTACCGCCTGGACTGGAAGCTTCTGGCCAGCGGCTCGACGAGTTGCTCGACCGGATGGTCGGAGTGGGGCTGGGATTT
This sequence comes from uncultured Chthoniobacteraceae bacterium, assembly GCA_964535055.1. Classification (GTDB taxonomy): domain Bacteria; phylum Verrucomicrobiota; class Verrucomicrobiia; order Chthoniobacterales; family CAKUMP01; genus CAYUDZ01. The sequence goes on along the minus strand of CAZHRP010000041.1, from coordinate 10,782 downwards.
GAGTTGGTCAGTTATGTTCGCGGTATCCCGAAGGGTTCGCGACTGGCCGTTTCAACTAATCTGCTGGCTTCCTTAATTTCGATTTGCATGCGCGCTACCTCGCAGGCACACCACCTCGAAGGCACACTCGATGAGAATGAACGTCGGCTGGTCGCAGCACGCGCAATCCTGGGTGAATGGCTGGGTGGCTCCGGCGGCGGCTGGCAGGATTCCGGCGGGGTCTGGCCCGGCATCAAGTTGATTTGCGGCCAGCTTGCTCGCACCGGAGATGTCGAATATGGCATCAGCCGCGGCCGCCTGATGCCGAACCACGAAATTCTTACGCAGCCAAAAATCGATCCTGATATCGCTCGCAAACTCCAGGACAGCCTGGTCGTAGTCCACGGTGGGATGGCGCAAAATGTCGGCCCGATCCTCGAGATGGTGACAGAAAAGTACTTGCTGCGTACTGCCGATGAATGGATAGCCCGCCAGCAGGCGATCCACTTACTAGAGGAAGTCATTGGCGCACTTGCCCACGGCGACATCCAAAGCCTCGGTGAAACCACCACCCGTAATTTTTTCGGCCCCCTGCAAACTATTATCCCCTGGTGCAGCAACCTGTTTACCGAGCGCCTGATAGCCAGCTGTAAAGAACGTTTTGGCTCTGATTTTTGGGGCTTTTGGATGCTGGGTGGGATGGCAGGTGGCGGCATGGGATTCATCTTTTCCCCAGCCGTTAAACCACAAGCTCAGGACTGGCTGGCGCAAGAGATGTTACGCTCCAAGGAAGAACTGAAACAAGCACTCCCATTTGCCATCGATCCAGTGGTCTACGATTTTTCCATCAACCATCAGGGCACCAACGCCAGCCTGGCTACCGGCCCGGCAGCCATGCTTGGTTCACCTTATTACCAGTTTATGCTGCCGCTGCTGATCCGCAAAGATCCCAAGTCCCTGAGCAGGCTGCAGACGCTCGAACTTCAACAATTTGGTGAAATGAGCCGGACTAATGCTGAATTTGATTCATTAATGCCGGTCGTTTTCAGCCGCTTGTTCCCCGAAACTACCGAGCAAGCCGCACAGTCAAACCTGCATACGCTGTTGGAAGAAAATGGCTTCGATGCGGTTCAGCATGAGCAAATCCGAAAGGAACTTCTCTCCGGACAAATCGGGCTGGCACAAAACCGCTTTCCCGCCCATACCGAGATTGAAGATGTAACTGTCGACGGCAACAACATCATCGACCTGACTGTCACTGATGCCCATTCCACACCCAACCTCGAAACCGGTGAGCAGGCATTGGCCAATGGCGAGATCGCTGTTGTCAGCCTGGCTGCCGGAGCCGGCAGCCGCTGGACTCAGGGAGCCGGCGTGGTCAAAGCACTGCATCCATTCTGTAAATTTGATGATGTCCACCGCAGCTTCCTCGAAACTCACCTGGCCAAAAGCCGCATGACTGGTCACCACTACGGTAACTATCCACCACATATTTTCACTGCCAGCTATTTGACCGAAGCTGCTCTGCGTTCCTTCCTGCAGAGTCATAACCAATTCGATTATCAGGGCGATGTCCTGATTTCTGAAGGCCGTTCCATCGGGTTGCGCATGGTGCCAATGGATCGTGATCTGCGCTACGCCTGGGAAGAAATGCCGCAACAGACCCTCGATAAACAAGCTCAGAAAGTAAGGGAAAGTGCCCACGCTGCCTTGCGCGCATGGGCGCGCCAGTTCGGAGGCGGCTCCGATTATGTCGATAACCTCCCCAGCCAGTGCCTGCACCCGGTCGGCCACTGGTACGAGATCCCCAATCTCCTGCTGAATGGAAAACTGGCAGAGCTGCTACGCCATCGACCATCCCTCAAGTACCTGATGCTGCATAACATTGATACTGTCGGTGCCAACCTGGACCCGGCAATACTTGGCCACCATATAACCAGTGGTGCAGCACTAAGTTACGAGGTGATTAGTCGCTGTATCGAGGATCACGGCGGTGGGCTGGCCCGGGTTGACGGTCATGTGGAACTGGTCGAGGGCCTGGCTATGCCACGTGAGGATGCCGAGTTCGCCCTGTCCTATTACAACAGCATGACCACCTGGATCACTATCGACAGCCTGTTGGAAGTCTTCGGGCTACAACGCGACCATCTCAACAACCCTGCCCTGATTCAACAAGGCATCCGCGCCGTAGCGCAACGCATGCCAACTTACGTCACGCTCAAGGAAGTCAAGAAGCGCTGGGGCAGCGGCCAGGAGGACATCTTCCCGGTCTCGCAATTCGAAAAACTGTGGAGTGATATGACCCAACTCCACGAACTCGACTGCAGGTTTTTTGTGGTGCCGAGAACTCGCGGACGGCAACTGAAGGAACAGGCTGAGCTCGACGGCTGGCTGCGCGATGGCTCCGCCAATTACGTGGCAAAGCTGTGCGCTTGGTAGATGGGTTTCTCGGTATTTGTCGAAGTGCTCAACTTGAAAATGCGCTCCAGCCGCAACCCGGTCACCCTCCATAGCAAGCCGCCGATCGACTCCCCGGGGTGACCATCACTGGCGCAATTGCGAAAGCGTTTCACTCGTCCACTCGGTACTCAGGTTGGCGGCAGCATTTTCTAAATGTTGCTTCCACTCTTCGGCGATCGACTGCAACTGCTTGCTCTCGTAGCGATGCTGGTCATCGTCTTCGAGTTATCCGCCGACCAAGGCATGCAGGTTAAAGTCCAACCCACTTTCCTCCAACGATTGCTTGTCTTCTCGAGCCACTTGCCGGATCTGCTCGGCCAGCAGGTTGACCAACTGGTAGACCCGCGGCAATTGCTCGCTGTCACGGGTCAGGATATCACTAAAATAAGTAAGTGCCTTATCGCGCACCGAGCGCAACCCCAAGGTCATCAGAAAGATCGAGTGGTTGCCCTGTTGATGGCAAGTTACCTTGCGTGCGGTGATGCGCGCAGTCCCTGAGGTCAAGCGGGTATCTGCAATACCGATTAGCCCGGACTCTACTTTAATGCCTAAGCAGAAACTCATGCGGTCTGGTTTTATAGAGACTGCGCTGTTCCGGGCGCTAGCGCAAAAAACTGCTCGTAGATCTGTTGGTCAATACGGTTCAGCCGACTTTGGAAGTTGTCCAGGTATTCATGCAGACCGTCGTTGACAATATCCTCGATATTTGCGTAATCGAGATCCGAGCAAAGCCTGCCCAACTCGCGCTCCACTTTATTCGAATATGTGTTCATTGGTGTGCCAGAGATCCGGTGCAACGACTCAAGCATGCGGATGGTGCAATAATGGATAGAGCGCGGAAACTCACGATCGAGCAACAGAAACTGGGCGACCCTGTTACTCGAAATTCTTCGACTCTGCTTACGATACATTTCGAGCGCACTGGCAGACTTCAATAATGCCGCCCACTGGATGCTGTCGAAAGGTGCACCGACATCTTCCAGATCAGGCAGCAGGATAAAATACTTGATATCAAGAATCCTGGAGGTCTTGTCTGCCCGCTCCATCAGTTGCCCGAGTCGGGCAAAGTGCCAGGCGTCAGTATGTGACATAGTATGGTCCAAGAGGCCGCCAAATAAGTGGCAGGACATCTTTATCCGGCGAAAAAAACTGTAAGGTGTATCTCCTAGCTCCCCACGACGGGCATTTTCATTGACATGCAAATACAAGCTGTTGATGTGCTCCCACAGTTCAGAGGAAATTATTTCACGCACGGTACGGGCATTTTCACGTGCAATACGCAGACTGGAAACGATCGAGTTTGGATAGTCTTTATCAATAGTAAGGAAATGGATCACATTCTCTTCGGTTGCAGCCGGATAGCGTTTTTCGAACTCACTACGGTCGCCGGTGGTGTTAACCAGTGGCAACCATTGACTCTCGATGTCAGCAGGCAGGTCGAGGGTCAAGTTCTGGTTGACATCGACAAAGCGTGCCACGTTATCAGCTCGCTCAACATAACGCGCCATCCAATATACTGTTTCAGCTACTCTACTTAACATTATGACTGTACCTGTTTTTGTGCCTGCAACTGCTTACCCGGGCGATCCTGCAAGACCCATGTGTCTTTGCTGCCGCCACCCTGTGAAGAGTTCACAATCAGCGACCCTTGTTTGAGGGCAACCCGTGTCAGTCCACCGGGCAAGACAAATACGTCTTTGCCATAGACGATGTAGGGGCGCAGGTCAACGTGCCTCGGGGCAAACTGGTCATCGATAATCGTCGGCACGGTGGACAGCGAGATCGTTGGTTGGGCGATATAGTTGCGGGGGTTTTCCTTGATCAGTGTGGCGAATTTATCCTGTTCTTCACGGGTCGAGTGCGGCCCCATCAGCATGCCATAACCGCCAGCTTCATTGGCAGCTTTAACGACCAGTTCCGGCAGATGATCGAGTACGTAACTGCGATCCTCCGCTTTTTCGCATACATAGGTCGGAACGTTTTGCAGAATTGGTTCTTCGCTCAGGTAAAAGCGGATCATATCCGGCACAAATGCATAAATGACTTTGTCATCGGCAATCCCGCTGCCGGGAGCATTCGCCAGTGCAACATGACCTTTGCGGTAAGCTTCAAATAAGCCTGGCACACCAATAAGCGAGTCATCACGAAAAACTTCGGGGTCCAAAAAGTCGTCGTCGATGCGCCGGTAAAGGACGTCAATTCGACGCAAACCACGGGTAGTCTTCATCATCAGAAAGTCGTTATCAACAACCAGATCACTACCCATGACCAATTCCACCCCCATTTGCTGTGCCAGAAATGAATGCTCAAAGTAAGCCGAATTGTAAATCCCGGGAGTCAACACTGCGATAACCGGTTGCGCAACGCCAGCAGGTGCCAGGTACTCAAGGGCATCAAATAAACGGTTTGGATAGTCATCAACTGGTACTACCCTGCTATCCTCAAAAACACTGGGGAAAGTACGCTTCATCACCTGCCTGTTCTCCAGCACATAAGAAATGCCGGACGGGCAGCGCAAATTGTCCTCAAGGACGTAATACTCTCCATCCTTGCCGCGAATTAAATCGGTACCGGTAATATGAATCCAGATATCCTGCGGCGGTTTCAGCCCGAGGCATTGTTTGCGGAATGCCCGACTCGAGAGTATCAGGCTTTCCGGAATGACCTTTTCTTTGATTATTTTTTGTTCGTGATAGATGTCATTAAGGAAGAAATTCAGTGCCCGGATTCTTTGCTCGAGACCCTGCTGCAATCCGGCCCATTCTTGGGCCTCGATAATCCGCGGTATTATGTCGAATGGAAAGATGCGCTCGGTTCCTGATTCTTCCCCGTAAACAGTGAATGTGATTCCCATATTCAACAGCGCCAGTTCCGCAGCCTGTTGGCGGCGCTGCAGTTCACCACTACTCAGTGAGTGAATTCGCTCGATCAGGACTCTCGCTCCCGGCCGCGGTTGGCCGCTGGCATCATACAATTCGTCGTAAAATTCTTCGGTCTGGTAATTGTCAAAACGCATTAAATATCGAACATACAGTCATCAGCCCGGCATGCAAACTCTCAACTGAAAGGAGCCAGGATGCAGGCCTTCAACTATCGCTCAACCAGGCATACTGGTAAGCACCCAAGACTAGAGAACTTCCATCCAGGTGCACTTCACTATCGTTTGCAAGGTTAGCTAATCCTGATGCCGGCCAGTCGCAAAGCTGCAGTTCCAGACGGGAGTCTTTAGCGGTCAGGTTGAACACACATAACAATCGCTGGCTATCATTGGTCCGGCGCTCAACTACAAAAAACTCCTCACCACAGTCATGAACCAACTGGTAAGCATCCGGGTGAAAACAAGCCAACTGGTTCCGGCGACGCAATAAATCTGTCATGGCACGGAATACTATGCCCTGGTGAGCAGCGGCATCGCCCACCCAACCATCAACTTCGGCTTCCAGCAATTTACGCCGGTTCACAGCCCGGTTCTGACCGGTGCTCTCAACCGCCCCGGTGTCATTGATGGAACCAAATAAACTATGAATATAAATTGCCGGTATGCCTGCCAGGCTCATGGCAATGGCTTGCGAACACAGGAACCGTTGACGGTCACTGGCAGTCGGCTGATCCTGGTGAGCAGCCAGTGCCGAAAACCAGGTTGCATTTAACTCGTAGGGGGCCTGACTACCATCCGGTAAACTGCGAGCAGAAACCCGGCCACCACTATCCCGCACCGCAGTTACCATCTTCTGCACTTCCTCATCAGGCAGTATCCCTTGCACCGGACGCACTCCGATGCCATCATGAGAGGCGGTAAAGTTAAGAAACGCACAGCCAACCGGCGGGGTACCCAAATCGCGTGCCCAGCGCGTCAGCCAGCTCCCATTTCCAGTCAGCAAGGCATGCAAGATCAACGGCGGCAGAGCAAAGTTGTAGACCATTTGCGCTTCATCACCATTTCCAAAATAGCTGACATTTTCAGCGTGTGGCACATTGGTCTCGGTTAACAGGATCGTTCCGGGCACAATTAAGTCCAGCACTTGCCGCATCAGCTTTATGACCTGGTGGGTTTGCTCAAGGTGAATGCTGGGCGAACCAATTTCTTTCCACAGGAACGCCACCGCATCCAGTCGGATGATGCTTGCCCCGCGCAATGCATACCCTAACAGGATGTCTAAAAATTCAAAAAAAACATCCGGGTTGCGCCAGTCGAAGTCCACTTGATCTTCACTAAAGGTCGTCCATACCAGGCGACTGCCCTGGCGAGTCTCAAATGGTGTCAGGAGTGGGCTGGTGCGCGGCCGGACAACATTACTGACATCGTCACCGGGCGCAACAGTCATAAAGTAATTACTGTAGGGCATGATACCGGTGGTAAACTGCTCGAACCATTGCGACTGGCTCGAACAATGGTTAAGTACCAGGTCGAACATTAATCTAAAGTTTTCTGCCAGCTCATCAACTTCCCGCCATGTGCCCAGCACCGGATCTACGGCACGGTAATCAATTACTGAAAACCCGTCATCCGATGACCATGGAAAAAATGGCAGCAGATGAACACGCGAAATTGCTCCCTGCAAGTGAGTATCAGCAAACTTTTTGAATATAGCCAATGGTACCGAACCCGGCTCATGCAAGCTGTCGCCGTAGGTTATCAACACGGCATCCTGCTCATTCCATAGCGGCTTGCCATTGCGCGGTGCCGGCTTTCTCATGGTCGGCTGAAACCGCGACAATAACGCCACCAG
>CAZHRP010000041.1:0-3603 GCA_964535055.1 uncultured Chthoniobacteraceae bacterium | reverse complement strand
TCATCAATTCTCCACCTTGCGGGTACAGCTCCAGCATACTGCTGGCTATCTCCTCAAAGCGCTTGGGCATCAAACCGTGATGCAGTAAACGCGCGTCCGGATAATCAGGTAACGATTTCATGACTTACTCTTCTTTTGCTGGACCCCCAGCAGCAAGCGCAAGCTGCTGCTCAATACCTCGTAACTGAAAAAGCTCGAGGCAATCTCGTAATTCCAACTGGTTTGTTCTTCACGGTAGGTGTGGTCGGTCAGCAAACGCTCCACTTCACGCACCACTTTGCTGCTGACAAACCCATCAATGACAGGCAGCCGAAACCCGCGCGGCTCGATGTCCGATACAAATATTGAGTAGCGCCCGCACACCACCGGCAACCTAAAGTAAATCGCTTCCAATAAGGCATTGCCAAATCCCTCGTAGGTACTCGGAAAAGTCACTAGATCGGCATGCGGGTAAACATCCCACAGAGTAAACATTTTGCGCCCGTGGCGGTCCAGTTGCCGGTATTCTGACACCCGCGAATCTATCAGCCGCAAATCAACTTCCTCCTCGGCCGCCAGCTCACGCAGCATCGACATATATTCGTACCCCTCGTCGCCGGCTTCATGGGTAATCACCAACTTGCATTTAGGATTCTTGAGCAAACCAACCAGTTTGATCGCATTTTCGATCCCTTTGCGCGCTACCACACGGGTCGGTTGCAAGATAAAGATATCATCTTCAGCCAAGCCGATTTCTTCACGTAAATTGGCTGAATAATCATCGGGTTGTGGTGCCGGTGTGGCAAAGTCCAGCACGTTAGGAATATTAAGTGATGATAATCCTTTGCGTAATGCCAACTGCTCCTGGGCTAACCGATTAATGACGACATGTGACATCCGTGGCAGCCGTGGCGGAAAGGCCATGTCAATGTAGTCAGGCACTGAGCTGACAGAAAACCTGGTGCGTTCCCAGTAAAAGTCATGATGATGAGCAATCGAAGGCAGGCCGGTTTCCGCCAGAAACTCGGTAACCGCAATCCCCAGCGGGATATGCATCGGGATTGCCAGCACATTCTGCGGAATCAACACATTGATCTCATACTGACGGACAAATTCGTACAATGACGCCTTCAGGTAGTCGGCGAGGTGACGAATCCGGCGACTGACAACCGGGCTGCGGTGGTCACGTGCCCAGACCGCATTATTGATTGCTTCTACCTCACCATGGGCAAAGTGTGCTTCCGGTACGCACATACTGACGCTGGGGTCACGATCCAGCAGGCCACCATACCAGAAACTGATATTGCGATCACGCCACAACACCTCGGCCCATTTGGCACTTTCCAGTGAGACCCCATCGGTGCCGGCAAAGCGTGTCGAAACAAATCCCAGATTAAGTTTAGTGCGTGGTGGCATGACTGCTTGGCCGCGACGGGCTGTGTCCCGTTGCGTTACTCGGGCAAGCTACTGAAACCCAGATTATTCCTTATTGCGTCTGCTCAGCTCTCCCGAGAGCATTTCAACCCGCTGTTTCATGACTTTACCGGGCTTGAACTTGACCGTAGCCCGCGGTGGAATCTCAAAATTCTGTTCCGGCTGTTTCGGGTTTCTCCCGACCCTGCGTTTGGTCAGGCGCACTTCGAAGACCCCAAACTTGCGCAGCTCCACATTGCGACCTTCAGAAACACTGTCAGTAATGTAATCAAGTGTCTTCTGGATAATCTCAAAAACTTTATGCTGAACTATACCGGTCTCGTTGCTGATCCGTGTCACGAGATCACGCTTGGTTAGATTTGCCAACTTATCATTGTCAGACATGCCGATTTTCCTCCACTCATCCCGCGTTAAATTATCTCACCGCCACAGGCCCGGCGGTATGTTCACTTCAACGGTGGCGATTTATACAAGTAACCCAACCCCTTGGCAAGCAGTGATTAGCTGCAGTAAAAAAATTGCCGGTAACTGGTAAACTGCCGTAATCCCTCATGCTTGTGGCGGATAGCAATCCGGGGCCACCTCAGTCGCGGTTCGAAAATGCGTTTTTGCCAAGTCCTCAAGGATGCGGCCACCACTTTCAGTAACCAGTCGACCGGCTACCTCGACAACTCTGGCCGAGGCACCACGCGGCAAATCAACTTCCAGTTCACGCGATTTTCCGGCCATCCAGTCAATAAACTTTTCGCGCGCCAGTATAGAGGCAGCTGCTACAGCAGGATCAGACTCGGCTTTGGTGCGCTGCTCGAGCTGTAATTCGACAGCCATGGATTTGAGCGAGTTTTCGATGAGCTTTGGATTTCCGAACTTGTCGGAAAGCGCACGCGGACACTCGGGAAGTCGACCGGCCAGATTTCCAATGACACGGGCATGCCCCCAGGCCAGCAGTTTATTGAGGTTCCCGATCTTGCGATACAATTCATTGTATTTGGTCGGCCCAATCATGATGACCTCACAGTCAACGCCTTCGATCCCGCGGATGAATGCGGCCAGCTCCCTGATCCTCGCGTCTGAGCCGATCCGCTTGCTGTCCGTAACGCCACCCTCAACCAGGCTGCGGGCAATTTCTGCATCGACGTAAACCCCGGCTATTACCAACGGCCCGAAAAAATCACCTTTACCACTTTCGTCGACCCCAAAGTGAGGCTGGTAATGAGCGGGGTACAGCACCTCTTCATAGCCCAGTCGCGCCTCACCCAGGATTTCCGGCTCCAGTTTAAACTGCACAAAATCCTGCGTCTCTTTACCTTGTATCACCACCTTCGGTCCCTTTTCGTAAACAGCAATACTCAGCTTGCCTTTTTTGCCATAGGCGATCATGTACGGGCGCTGCTCCAGCTCGAAGCCGTCACGTTTCAACATTGTAACCAATGCCTCGGCTTGCGATCCGCTCAACGGCGCAGTAAAAGTCTTTAGGTCTGCCATGGACAATCACAGGATAATGATAAACGACGCCAATGTCAGCATCGATCGACAAAGCTTCCAGAGTGAGCTGTCCGGTTGGTATCAGGCGCACGCACGCACCCTGCCCTGGCGCCAGACCTCCGACCCGTACCACATACTGGTGGCCGAGATGATGCTGCAGCAAACGACCGTTGCTGCCGTGCTGCCGCGTTATCACAATTGGTTACAGCAATTCCCTGATGCAAAAGTGCTTGCCACGGCGTCCGAGGATGAAGTGTTGCATGCCTGGCACGGGCTCGGTTATTACGCACGGGCCCGCAAACTGCGACAGACCTGCAGCGTCATTGTGCGGGACGGTTGGCCGCAGTCTGCAGCCGCGCTGGAACATCTCCCGGGAGTCGGCCAGTATACGGCTGCTGCGGTTGCATCATGCGCATTTGGCGAGCCAGTGGCCGTACTCGATGCCAACGTCAGCCGACTGCTTGCCCGGCTGGCCAATTACCGTCAGCGTGCAGATAATTCCGCCGGTAAGAACTATTTGCAAGGTCTCGCTAACTACTTGCTCGATGATACTGATCCGGCCCGTCACAACAATGCCATGATGGAATTGGGCGCGACCATCTGTGTGTCCGGCACGCCTGCCTGTAGCGACTGCCCGGTCCATCACCACTGCCGGGCCCGGCAACCGGCAAGCTTGCCAGTCCTGAGGCCACGCCCAAAAATCCA